>CAYTDJ010000487.1:0-2363 GCA_964436265.1 uncultured Chloracidobacterium sp.
AAGAATCTCGACGTTCCACTCTTGTCTCCTTTCCAATGGCCGTCCTGACCCTTGGCCTTGAACCACATCGAGATATTTCGTGCGGCACGAACGTCGTGATCGAGTTGATCCTCGTCGTTCATGGCCTTGAACTCACGGACACGTTTCCAGAATCCGGGTTTCGCTTCTTCTGCCCATGCTTCCATCGCTGCCGCGATCTCATGTGATGCGCAATATGCGAACACGAGGGCCTCGTCCCAGCCCTTTCTGATCGGCGAATCCTTGTTCAGCCCGATCTCGTAATCGCCGTGATACGCTGCGCCCTTTGGTACGGGGTTGCCGTCCGGTCCGATCGTCCGTTCATCCGGATATCGTCCCGAAAACAGTTCCGGCCCCGTGGGAGAAAGACCGTCTGTTGCCGAGAGGATCGTATCGATCCTGTATGGTCCGTCCTTAATTCGAGGATGTGTTTCGACCCAGTTCGAATGGGCGTAAAAATCCTGTGTCGAGTGCAGTCCAATACCGAGAACCACGAGCATTTGAAGTTCATCGTTTTCCCGAGCGGCCTTTTCTGTCGCGGCCTTAAGGTTAAACAGGTATTGCCGCCAATAGCTGACAATTTGCCGGCGGTCGTACAGGTTGTCGAAATGCAATAGTTCTAGGATCTCGCGTTTCTTTTCTTTATAGGTCGGACTGTTTGAATAATAATCGGTCAGCCAGTTCTCAACCTGCGCGATCCTTACCGCGTCCTCACCAAATCCGCGCTCAGAGAGAACCTTTCCTGTCAGATCGAAGTGATGTCCGGTATCTAGTGCCGAAGCAAAGCCGGCGAGTAATATCGAAAGGGTCAGAGCAGTCGAACAAACTCCAAAAAAGCCACTTGCTGCGATTTTGATCTGCGGGAACATGATCTAGCGCAATCGTATCACAGGCTGTGAACGATGAATCGGTTTTTAATTGTTTTTACTTGGCTGGAGCAGTTACAGACTCACCAGCGCCGACGATGTAGCTGTCGCGGGCACGAATTACAAGGTTGGGACGATCGACCCGAACCTTTATCTGCTTGCGCTGGCCGGGCTTTCCGTCGTCAGTGGGAATGTAGCCTATTTGATATTGTCGGCGAAGTTCTTCCGCAATACCTTCGAACGCAGCTGTAAGTCCGCCGGGCGTTGCCTCAGGCCTGAAAACCCGCCCGCCGGTGTAGTCCGCCAGTTCTTCTAAATAGCGTCTGCCTAGGGCATAATCCTCGGCTCGGGTTCCTCGCGGATCACGAGTCATTACACCCGGGAACGGTGAGAAAATGCCTGGACGGTTGTCAAAGTAGGTGTTGTAGTAGATCGGAAAGATAAGCGAATCGGATTCTTCGGCCAACGCGAGCGTCGAATCATAGCTCGCTCTGCCGGATGTAGTATCAACGCCGTCGGTAAATAGTACGATCGCCTTTCTTCCTTCGATCTTGCTCAGCCGCTTCTTCAACGAGAAATCTACCGCATCGTAGAGGGAAGTGCCGGACCCAAAATCAGCCCTTCCGATGGCCTTGTAGATCCGCTGACGATCGTTGGTGATCTCGGTAAGCACGTGAACGTTTCCGTCAAACTCTATCACCATCACGTTGTCCTGGGCTTTCAATTGATCGACGAAGGCCGTCGCCGCACGGCGAATCTCATCGATCTTATATTCCGTCGAAGGACTTGTATCTATAAGGAGAATCACCGTGAAAGGCTTTTCTGACGTGCCGAAATAGGCAATTTCTTGTTCCTTTCCGTCCTCAAATATCTTGAAATCGTCCTGTTTAAGACTTGGAATATAAAGCCCGTTTCGATCGAAGACAGACACCGGGATCGTTACAAGATTCGTCTCGACCTTCACCTCTCCATCTTCTCCGTCGGCAGTCGTATCGGCGATGGGCTTGTTTACAGTTGGCGTGGGCTTCTGGTTAAGCCTTTGTGATGGTGGCAGCCATATTGGACGCTTTGGTTTTGGGGTCGATTCAGAATACGCGGGTGTCTCGGAACGTTGCGGAACGGGTGTCGGCGTCGGCTGGATCTTTCGTCCCGACTGCGCAAATGTAAACGCAAAGAATAAGAGGATCGATATGGCCGCGGTTAATAGACGCATCGTTTCAAACGTATGAAAGTTAGATGCGGGAGAGCTTAAAAAAGCTTGCCTAAGACTGGAAAGAGTTTATCAGCGTTTGAATGCTGAATGCGGCCATGATCGCTACCACAAGCCATCCTGCGATCTGCAGCCAGAGCGGATGGGCATATTTGCCCACGATCGCTCGTTTGCGGGAGGCAAGCAAAACAAGTGAAAGTCCAACCGGTAGAATAAACCCGTTGATGGTCCCAGCCCAGACAAGAACCTTTATCGGTTGACCGACAAGT
>CAYTDJ010000488.1:0-2357 GCA_964436265.1 uncultured Chloracidobacterium sp.
ATGCCCGTCACCGCGCTTCGTCTCACCTCCGGCAAAGAATCGACTCCGGAGATGCCCGCATCGATCAGACGATGGGCCCCGGCAAACGTTATGTAGCCGCCGACGGTTCCGCCCACGAGCGTTACGACCGCTCGTGCGTCAATTTGAAGCGGGACAATAGTACGATAAGCGGCCTCGGCAAGCGGCGGATGTGATGCATAAACCACGTAAACGATCAGTGCGATCATTACGACGCCGAGAAACTTTACAAATGCGTCCATTGCCTTTCCGGCCTCTTTCACGAGAAAGATGCAAATAGCTACCGCTGCACTTATCAAGGCTCCTATTTCTACGGGAATTCCAAATAGGACGTTTAATCCGAGCCCGCACCCAGCAATATTGCCAATATTGAAGACCAAACCGCCTGCCGCTATAAGGCCCGCCAGGACATATCCGCTGCCCGGGATCGATTCGTTCGCCACATCCTGTCCGCGCTTGCCGCTGACGGTCAGCACCTGCCAAATATTTAACTGCGCAAAAATATCGAGGATGATCGAAAGCAGAATGACAAACCCAAAGCTTGCCAGGAGCTGTTTTGTGAAGACCGTTGTCTGTGTAAGAAAACCGGGCCCGACGGCCGACGTCGCCATCAGAAAGGCGGCACCAAGTATCGCAGACCTAAGCGGTTTTTCCTTCATCTTCAGGTGTGAAAAGGCGGAGTGATCTCTATCCCGGCATCGGTAAGTGAGGCTCTTATGTTTTGAGCAAACTGGACTGCTTGACGGCCGTCTCCATGAAGACAGATCGTTTCGGCTTCCAGCGCGACCATTATTGCATCGACCGACCGAACGCGGCCATATTTGACCATGTCCATAACCTGGGTGATCGATGTCGTCTCGTCTTCTATTAACGCGTTTTGCTCACTACGCGGCGTAAGTGTCCCATCCGATCGGTAGGTTCGGTCGGCAAACACTTCGTTTGCGGTTCGTAAGCCAGCCCGTTCCGCTTCTACGATCATGACACTCCCTGATAGACCGAAGAAAACAAGCTGAGGATCGACCGCACGAACAGCATCGACGATCGCCGCTGCGATCTCGCGATCTCTTGCCGCCTGATTGTAAAGCGCACCGTGCGGTTTCACATGACGCAGCTTTGCACCGCTCGCTTCACAAAAGTGCTTCAGCTTGAGGATCTGGTCGATCACAATGTCATGAATTTCCCCGAAAGTTAAAGACAGTGCCTTTCGCCCGAAATTCTCTTTGTCCTTGTATCCCGGATGTGCGCCGATAGCCACATTGTTTTCTAGCGCAAGGTCGATGGTGTGCTTCATCGTGTCATCGTCGCCGGCGTGATAACCGCAGGCAATATTTGCAGACGAGATCAAACGCATCAAATCAGCGTCGTTTCCACAACCTTCGCCCAGGTCACAGTTAAGGTCGACAGTGTTTCGTACGTAAAGCATTTAGCAGTCAGCAATCGTACCACGATTCATACATTGAGACTTATTCCCACTTTTAGATACCTAATATCCTCTTCACGCCGGGCCAAAAGTGATTCGGCCTCATCGATCGACACGAGGCGAAATCCGATTCCATCACCAGGCCCAAGTTGAGCAACCAGCGGCAAGTCGGCAGAGATCACATTCGCGATCCTCGGATATCCTCCCGCGGTCTGGTGGTCGGCCATAAGCACGATCAGTTGGCCGTCAGGCAATAGTTGTATTGTGCCGAATGTGACACCCGCAGAGATCATTTCCTTGTCGCCTAGAAGAGATAGTGGCCCACCAGATAATCGAAACCCCATTCGGTTCGACTCATTTGTGACCTTGAATCCCTCGTTCAGGAATGCCCGCTCGCTCAGAGCTGTTAACTCTTCAAACTCAGCTCCGGCGATCACGCGGACCGTAGGGAAACGATTGTATTTGGGGATCATCGATGGCCCGAGTCGCCGCGTCTTACAGGTTATCGGGTCGAGAAATCCGATACGGTCGCCTGCCTGCAATCGCCTGCCGCCTATTCCACCGGCGCCAGCCGCGATGTTCGTACTCTTGCTCCCAAGCCATTCGGGAACGCTGAATCCACCGGCGACCGCGAGATACGCGCGGGCTCCGTTTTGCCGATTTGTGAATCTGAGACGATCTGCACGTCTTGCGATAGCAGACGACCAGTTTGCGATCTCGATTCCGTTCAAAACCGCTCCGAGATCCGCACCGCCAATGGCAAACGAACAATCAACATCAAAAACGAATTCACCGGCGGGAAAATGCATTTCGATCACTTCTTCGTTCTCATCGTTTCCAAGAAGCAAGTTAATGAGTGCCGTCTCAGTTCGGTCTATCGCTCTGCTCGGCTTTATCCCAAGCGCACTCGAATCCGGTC
>CAYTDJ010000489.1:0-2347 GCA_964436265.1 uncultured Chloracidobacterium sp.
GTCAATGTCGTCCGGCTTGCTTTGCCAACGGCGATTGTCGATCCGCTCGAACGGCTTGTGCATCACCGATGGACGTATGCGGTAGGTCCAAGTGCGTTTATTCCCGGCGCGCGGCACAGTGAACGCCGTGCCCGAAAGCTGTTCGGCATATAACCCAAGCGGCGCTTTTTGCGGCGAATTTCGCCCGACCGGCAACGCACCCGCGACAGCCTCGGTCGCAAATTCATTCCCAAAACCTGTTTGATACTTTGTTTCCATGATCCACCAAAGGTCTTAATTCTAAGTTCTCTTTACATTGCTCGACCACACCGCAAAAGCAAAGAACATCGTACCGATACCCGTCAACAATGTCGGTATGCCCCACAAGCCGACGAAACCGCCGGCACGAACGCTGTACTGCTCACCTTTGCCTATGTAGATATCCAGCCGATCGCCCTCGTCATAACTGAACAGCAGCTTATTTACAGAGGCCGAACGCCTGCCCGAATCGACCTGATATTTGACGTCACACGAATAAAAGTTGAAACGTGCATTTGGCGAACCGTCCGACCTGCAGCTTTTCACCTCACTGAGATATCTATCGTGGGTCATAATCGTCCCGATCGACCCGATAGCCTGCCACACGGCGAAAGCAAAGAACAGTAGTCCAATACTGAGGACGATCCCTCGGAACAGTATGTCCAAAGGGTGCATTTTCGACAGTCTGTCAGAAACTAAACTCATACAGATATGTCACTTGCCCGCCTCTTTGCGCATCCTGCAAATATCAATTCCCGGACCGAATCCATCGGGTTTATGTTCGACCGTGACAAAACCAAGTTTTTTGTAAAAGCCCTCGGTGTGTTGCGACGTACTATTTACCATCGGTTTGTCTCCAAACTCCTCTTGAGAACGCTCCATTCGGTATTCAGTCAACAGTTTTCCAAGTCCTGTTCCGAGATGATCATTGTGCACCATCCCCCAGCAAAGCGAGACAGTGTCGTCTTCGTTCAACTCTATTCCACCGGCTCCGACGACTTTGCCGTCGAGTTCAAGAACGTAATAATTTTCAACGTCGCCCGATAAAAAATCCCGCAGTCCGGGTTCCTCTTCAGGGCCGAAATATTTCGGAATGTTCGATCGGAAAATGGAAATGACCGAATCAATGTCGCTCGATTCATACTTGCGAATATTCATCAACGTCTTTATTTCCATGCTTTAGTCCGAAAAACAAAAACCATCTTCGGAAATAGTCTCTAACGGCTAAAAACAGCTCCGTGAGGTATTCCCCGGCCGTTCTTGCCGTGCGGCCATGTTTCCCGGTCAAAGCTAAAGCCGGGACTGCCCGCTCCCTTTTCCTTGAACTTTTCGTCGAGACTAAGTTTACCCGTCGCCCGATCGATCCTGGCGATCAAAAGTCTGCTTTCGAGCGTTCCGCCTCCGCCGCTGATAACGATCCGGCTGCCGTTTGGTTCCAGGGCTATCCAGTGCGGCTTGTCGAGCGGCCCGAGCACCAGCCGGCTCACTTCAACGGGCTTTGACGGGTCTGAAATATCGAGGCTAACAAGAGCCCGCGAATCGGGAACTGTGTGTACCCAATAGTTCCCGGCGACAACGGGAAGGGCACAATTCTCCCCGCCGAACGAGTGAACGAATTCGGCAGTAGGGTTGTCGGTTTCCAGGGCCGATAGTCTGTACAATCCGCATGTGAAGGTCGATAAGAGCACCGTTTTACCGTCAGCAAGGACACGCGGTTCGGCCGGGTCCACACCAAACTCGCCCTTCAAAAAGATCGACTTCACCAGCTTTAGATCCGAGTACCGCCAGACCTGTACCACGTGGCTCGGCTGGGTCGCCTCCATGTCCGAGCTCGTCACGATTATTCGATCAAGAGCTGGAACGACCGCCAAACTATACGGACGAATGAATCTTTCAACCGCCGGATCGGCTGCGTCGGAAATTCGGATCACATTGCCCGTTGGATCTAACTCCGCAAGGGCACCCGGAGCGGAATTGCCATGGCCTTTCATCTGAAAGGTCGTCAATACGTTCCCGTTCGGATGCCGGACGAAACTGTGCGGGTGCATATACTCACCTGCCGCACCAAATGAACCGAGCAATTTTGGCCTTCTTGGATCATTCAGGTCGAACCGGAATGTCTGCCCGGCTCCGAACCCGTTGGCGAATAGGATCCCGCCCTTCGGCATCTCGTGTTCAGTGTGATGCGGGTATGTACCCACCGCACCGACCGCAAGGGTCTTTACGAGTTCGCCATATTTATTGGATCGCGGGTCGGCGTTTATTACGGCAAGAAAGTCAGTCTGTTTTCGATCTGCATCGCCGACCCAGACAAACAAGTATTGACTCG
>CAYTDJ010000490.1:0-2347 GCA_964436265.1 uncultured Chloracidobacterium sp.
ATCAGCTTCGAGTTGATCGGCTATCAGATCTCGAACCTGCTCGCTTACGACGACCCCTGAATCAGCCGCTAACAATTCGATCATCGTCGCTGCATTTTCGACACCCAGTGGTTCGATCGCGACTGATCCGCCGAATTGACCTGGAATCTCGAAATTCCTCCGCGAGGCGAGAATTAAAGCACTGTTCGCTATCCCGGAATTTGAGACGATCTGATCTATCAAAACTGTTCCGCCTTCGATCGCAGCGGATCGATGAATATTGTCAATGATCACACAGACCCGCACCTTAAACCGCGCGGCGGCACGAAATGGAGCCGACAGGGCGGAACGAACAAAAGCACGGTCATCGTTGAGAGGCCCCTCAATGTCACAGGCCTCGCAGACGGACCTTACCCAATCAGCATCCGCGAGCGGAGCCAGTTTCTGAAGTTCGCAAATGTCAGGCGACGCCGCTATTAGACTCGAGTCGTTCTTGCGAAACGCTATGAACTGCAAGAGAAATTCATATACAAAACGGGACGCTGCCGATGCCGCAGTAAGGTCACTTTCGCGCAGGGAGAAATAGAACGGAATTACGAATCGTTGCTCCCTGAAAAGCCTGTCATACACGTGACGAAGAACCTCGGAGGTCCCTACGCCCGGTGCTCCTGTTACCCGAACCAGGTTTTGTCCGGGTCCGGCTATGGCACGCAGGTAGAGTCGCTCGACGTCATCTTCGCGACCGACAAACATGTCCGGACTGACGCGGGCAAGCACCATGTTTTCGCGTTGCGGCCTCATTTAATGAACGTTCTCCTCGCCGTCGAGAATGTGATCGTAAACCTGAACGTTATTTCGGCCGGACTCTTTCGCGCGGAATAATGCTTTGTCGGCGGCCAAGACCAGGTCGGCGACCTCTCCGTCATCACTTGATCTGCTGGCGACGCCGATGCTCACCGTCACCTTTCGCTTTGGAAACTCTGTCCTCTCAACATGAGACCTGATCCTTTCTGCGATCGCTTCGGCTTCTTCAACATTCGTGTCAGGCAAAAGCACTGAGAACTCTTCACCGCCATAGCGTACGGCCACGTCGGCCCCACGCAGATTCTGCTGCAAGATCGAGCCGACGATCCGAAGAGCTTCGTCGCCTGCCGGATGACCAAAACGATCGTTGTACGACTTGAACTCATCAACGTCCAGCATCAGGAAACTGATCGGCTCGCCGCTGCGGCTCGAACGGCTGATCTCTTCGTCGAGTCGTTCCTCTATGTACCGTCGATTTAGCAACCCTGTAAGCGGATCGGTTACTGAAAGCTGGGCAAATTCACCCAACCTTTCCTGCAGCGACACGCGGTCCAAAGCCATAGCGATCTGCGGCGCGATGGAATCAAGGACGTCAAGATCCCGCTTGCTGAACTGGTCGCCGCCAGATTTGTCCGTGAAGTTCATTACCCCGATCCCGGCATCGCCCAGGATGATCGGGTAGCTGATGAACGAACTCGACTTGTACTTTCTTTCTGCGGAAACAGAGGAAAGCGATGCTTTTGTAACGTCTTTTACCAGTGCAGGCTTTCCCTTTTCGAGTATCGTTCGGGCGACGCGAGAGCCGAGGTCCGGATAAGTCGAAATGTCAACGGCTGCTCCGATCGACGCCTTCGACGTAAGTGTTTCGGCTGGCCCTCGAATAAGCAGCGATGCCCGTTCGGCATCGACAAGCTGAGCGATCAGGCCCGTTAGTCGTTGCCAGTAGCTTTCGCTGCCGATGTTCCGCAGCTGATCATTGAACTCTTTTAATACCCGCGACGTCCGTTCCTGTTCAGCGACCGCATCTCTCAGTCGGAGGATCTCAAGCCTTGACGCGACGTAACGGCAAAACTTCAATATCCTGGCGCTCAGCTCAGGAGCTATATCTTCGCGTGCGATTCCGAGAGCATTCCTGACCTCGCCGCCGATCACGACCGGAAAAAGCTGAATGACTCGAGGGCGTTTTCCGGATTCAGTCTGAAGCTCCCTCAATACGATCGGCGAATCGTCGCGAACAGCCGCCCTTATACGTTTGTCATCGACCGGTATCTCGATCCGTATCGGCTTGTCTTCCAGATCGCCGAGAACGGCTGCCATCTCAAACGTCGAGCCCTCTCGCTGGAGCCACAGCGAAGACTCGATGCCGTAATGACGGGAAAGGAATTCGAGTATGCGGCGGCAAGCCAACCTGTAAGAGACCTTCAGCAACGTGGGTATGAACACACGCCATGCTTCACGGTCGGCCAGGTCCTGATCCTGTTCGCGGAGGGCTTCCGAAAGATCGATCGTTGCGTTCACCATCGACGATTCAAACGGATCGGGCTTTTTTTCAGCCTTTGATTCG
>CAYTDJ010000491.1:0-2345 GCA_964436265.1 uncultured Chloracidobacterium sp.
ATTGATAGACCCGAACAATACCGATACGATAATTCTCTCAAGCGCGCTTGAAAATGACGGCGGCATCTTTATTTCCGAAGACGCAGGAATGAAATGGAAGCGTTTCGATTCAAAGGACCTCAAGCTTCCGAGCCGACGAATATGGTCTTTGGTTTTTGACCCGAGCGACCCGCGGAAAATGTATGCGGGAACTCATTCGTCAGGGGTTTACAGCATTCAGCGACAGGTCGAAACAGCCTCGAACAGCGGAAACTGAACTTTTCCTGGATACTGCAAAAACGCCGGTTACCCAGACGGGACCGGCGTTTTTCCTTTGTAGGCGATCAACTGCCTGACACCGCCGGTTCTCTCGCCTTGCAGTTGGCGATTCAGCCTCTATAATCTGATATCTCAGGAGCAGAAGATAGAGTGACTACAGAAATTGCCTGTCCGGGTGTCGATAAAACGATCACGCTTCGAGCTGAGAGTTTGCAGTTCAGCGAGATCCCTGGCCAATCAAAGCTATTCACGGCCTATCAAAACGATCCGACGTCGCTGCGTCAATACTATCCCAACGCAGTTTCATCGCACACAGAGGTAGCCGACCGAATTCCCGACGTTCTGGCGAATCATAAGGCCGACCGCAATGTTCTTTGTGATGCCTTACGCGATACCAATCTGAAATTTGGAGCGACTCAGAAGACCCTCGAGAATATCGAATTGCTTCGGGCCTCCGACACTGTTGCCGTTGTGTCCGGCCAGCAAGCGGGCTTGTTTACTGGGCCCTTATACACGGTCTATAAGGCACTTTCGGCCGTTCAAATGGCTGAGTGTCTCCGTGGCCGCGGTTTCAAAGCCGTTCCGGTATTTTGGGTCGCAACAGAAGATCACGATTTCGAAGAAGTATCTAACACGTTCATCGTCGGCAAGAAAGGCGGTGTCGTTGAGTTAAAAAATGAACCGAAGCGCTGCCATGATAATTGGCCGGTCGGTTATGTAAAGCTCGATGACTCGATCAAGGAAACGATCGACGAACTTTTCCATAATATTACCCCGACAGAGTTTACTGATGAACTTCGGTCACTTGTGGCCGAAAGCTGGAAGTCAGGCGAATACTATGGAGACGCATTTGGCGTCATGCTCACGAGGCTTTTGGGCAAATACGGACTGATAGTCCTGTGTCCGCTGAATAACGCGTTGAAGCAACTCGCGGCACCCGTGTATGTCGAGGCTATAAAGCGATCAGCAGAGATCGTCGAGGCGCTTCAGAGGAGAAGTGAGCAGTTGGTGGCCGACGGTTACCCGGCACAGGTCCATATTGGGGACGACTACTTTCCCCTATTTTGGCAGGCCCGTGACGACACTCGGAATTCACTGAAGAAGAGCAAGGATGGAACATTTAAGACCAAGGATGGTACACGCGAATTCACTCTGCATGAACTTGCGGAGATCGCCGCTCATGAACCGACTCGTTTCTCACCGAGCGTCGTTCTCCGCTCGGTGGTCCAAGACTATATTCTGCCGACCATCTGTTATTTTGGCGGAGGTGCCGAGATCTCATATTTTGCCCAGAGCGGCGAAGTTTATCGGATCCTCGGCCGTCCCGTTACGACAATACTCCATCGCCAAAGCTTTTCATTTGTCGAGACCAAGCACGCCAAGACACTTGCCCGATACGATCTGAGGTTCGAGGACCTGTTCCGAGGGATCGATGACCTTTTGCCGGGAATCGTAGAGAAACATCTCGATCGTGAAACAGCCAAGCTATTTGCCGACGTCGAAGAAAGAGTGAATACTGAATTACACAAGCTCGATGCCGGGCTCCTGCAGATCGACCCCACGCTCTCTGATAGTTTAGCCAAACGCCGAAGAAGGATAATCTATCATATTGCGGCCCTGCGTAATAAGTTCCATCACGTTCAGGTACGAAAAGACGAAACCATCAATAGGCAGATCGTCTCGATGTTCGAGTCGTTGATGCCGAACGGCCACCTACAGGAACGCTCGCTGAATATCGGTTACTTCATCAACCGCTACGGTGTAAATTTTGTCGATTGGGTTTACCGGGCGATAGACCTGGAAGATCGCGGACACCGTGTAGTTTATCTCTGAAATGAACAAGATAAAGGTCTTGGCGGACAATCTTGCAAACCAGATCGCGGCCGGCGAGGTTGTTGAGCGGCCGGCGTCCGTTATAAAGGAACTGGTCGAGAATTCTATCGACGCCGGGGCAAGCCGAATCCACGTCGAGGTCGAACTTGGCGGCCGGCGATTGATGCGAATATCGGACAACGGCGAGGGAATGGTCCGCGATGACGCGATCCTTGCGTTCGAGCGTCATGCGACGTCAAAGATAAGTACTCTTG
>CAYTDJ010000492.1:0-2341 GCA_964436265.1 uncultured Chloracidobacterium sp.
AGTTCGTGCTGAAAAAGGACCTCGAAGAAGCGGTTAGGCTGTATCGCGACCTCGCCGAGCGACTGCTTTCGCGATGATTCGCCCGGTTGAAACCGGGTTCATCCGCCGCCTCGGTCAGAATATCTAGTCGAGGGTCATTCTTGTCCCGACCGCAGTTGAACAACCGGAAAAGATCTGGATTCCCGCCATGGTGTACCTTGTGGCCGTTCCTGTTGAGGTATAGTTCAAATTGTCCTGCTCCAGCGTTATCTCGTGCGTGACGATGTCGTAGAAGATCGGAGTGCCGCCGCCGGGAGCATGGTAAGTTTTGAATCGGAATTGATAACGATTCTCCCCAACGTGCTTCCAGACACCGATCTCGGGCGACCGTTCCGCAGGAGAGGTGCCGCCCGTGATTCCGACGTAGGTGCCGCCCTGATTAAATGCAGCTATTGATTTGAATGATGCGATGACAGCCCCGTTCGCGCAATTAGTAATGTTGACTGCAGCATCCCAAGTCCCGCCGAGCCTGCCGCCGCCCATTGACTGCCCAAAGCACCCTATGGATAGAAGTTGCCCCATCACCATCGTCAAAACCAGTAGCGTAATTTTCCTTATCATTTTCAAACCTCTGATGTAATTGGATTTCAGCGAAACTATTTGCTCCGAGCTGATGTGTGCAATAATTCCCATATCAGTCATGAATGTAGTTAGAAAGTCGCTGAAAATTTCCCAGAATTTGTGAGTAAGGCTGCAACATCCGAAAATTCAGATATTTACGAGTTTGAGGGATTCAGGATCCATTCCTCGAAAAGAATCGTTTTGGATACGCAAGGCGTGCCTTTGCCGTTGATGCCAAAGGCTTTTGACCTGCTTCTTTACCTCGTTTCGCACCCAAATCGGCTGGTGGAAAAGGACGAGTTAATGAGCGCGGTCTGGCCGGATACGATCGTCGAAGAGAACAATCTCACCCAGAACATATCCTCGATAAGAAAGGTTCTTGGCGAACGTCACAAGGAAAATCGCTTTATCGCGACCATCCCGGGACGCGGGTATAGATTCGTCGCGGACGTCCGAAAAATGAGCACTAACGACGAACGGAAAACAGAAGTGGTCGAGACTCCACCCACGGTACCGGCTCAAATGTCCGAAGGCGCATCCCGCCGAAAGTTAGTGGTGGTCGGAGTACTATTGATCATTCTTGCTGCGGCATCGATCACAGCGTTCGTCATGTGGCCGAGTGTAAAGCCCTCATCGCCGGGGATCTCGTCTATCGCCGTTCTTCCCTTCAAGCCCATAGCGTTGAATAAACGTGATGAATCGCTGGAAATGGGCATGGCAGACGCTTTGATCCTAAAGCTGAGCGATATAGACACCTTGAAAGTTCGTCCATTTACAACTGTTCGCAGATTCGGAGCACCGGATCAGGACGCATTGGCCGCGGGAAGAGAACTCGGTGCCGACGCAGTACTCGACGGTAGGGTCCAATCGGCGGACGATCGCATCCGAGTCACGGTCCAGCTAATGAGGGTAACTGATGGCCAACAGCTTTGGTCGGGTCAATTCGACGAAAAGCTGACGGACATTTTTGCCGTTCAGGACTCGATCGCTCGGAAGGTGGCCGGCCAGCTGAGCATAACTTTGGGCCGCCGCGGCTCGAAAAAGTACACGTCAAGCGTCGATGCGTACCAGTTGTATATGCGCGGCAATCTGCATTCTCGGCGTCTCTTCAAGCCCGAAGTAGAAAAGGGTATTGATTATTTCAATAAGGCAATTGAAACGGACCCATCGTTTGCCCTCGCCTACGTCGAACTCGCCAATGCATATAGAGCGCTTGTATTGTCGAGTGATGAGTCTCCGCTTGAGGAAATGCCGAAGGCAAAGGCGGCGGCACTTAAGGCCGTTGAACTTGATCCGGAGCTTGCCGAAGCATGGGCATCGCTCGCCGTTAGTGATTTCTGGTATGACTGGAACTGGAGTTCCGCCGAGGAACATCATCGCAAGGCACTTGAGCTCGACCCGGCGAATGCCTCTTCGAGAATGTTCTACGCACATCTTCTCTCTAATATTGGTCAGCATGACGAGGCTGTCGCCGAGGTTCGCAAGGCCCGTGAGGCAGAGCCCGCCAACCTTCTCATTAATGCGGTCGAAGGGCAGGTTCTTTTCTTTGCCGGACAGCACATCGAATCGGAGCAAGCTCTCAAGCGCACCATCGATCTCGATCCGAATTTTTGGCTGCCCCATCTATTCTTGGTACGCGTCTATCTGGCAGACGGGCGATACGGTGATGCTATCGCCTCCGCTCAAAGGGCCACTGAACTCTCCGGTGGGAGCGCCGAAGCGAATGCCTCGACCGCCTTCG
>CAYTDJ010000493.1:0-2339 GCA_964436265.1 uncultured Chloracidobacterium sp.
ACAAAGATCTTTCGTACAAGATAGTGGGGCTGGCAATGCAGACTCATCGCGAACTTGGGCCCGGTTTTCTAGAAAAGGTCTATGAGAATGCTCTGATGGTTCTTTTTGACGAGAACGGTATCTCGGCTCAGTCTCAGTTTCCTATACAAGTAGAATTTCACGGACACATTGTCGGGGACTACATTGCGGACATTGTTGTTGAGAATTCGATAATTGTTGAGCTGAAGGCCCAGGAGCAAATGTTGCAGATTCACAAGGCTCAAACGTTGAATTACCTCCGAGCTACGAAATTCCGCCTTGCCCTTCTTCTAAATTTCGGTAAGAGGAGCCTTGAGAGTGATCGAATCGTTTTATGATACAAAAATCAATTTGTGCAATTCGTGAAATTCGTGGCTAATTTATTTGAGAACATACAAGAGACTCGGCTTGATAACGGCCTCGTCGTACTGACGGACAGAATGCCCGGCGTGCGTTCGGCGACGCTCGGTTTTTTCTATCGCGTCGGCTCACGTAACGAACCTGACGAGCTGAACGGCATAACGCATTTCATCGAACACTGCGTTTTCAAGGGCACTTCGAAACGTTCGGCGATGGAGATCGCGATCGAACAGGACCGTTTGGGCGGCAACCTCGACGCGTTCACGACACATGAAGAAACGGGATTCGTACTAAAGGTGATCGACGATCAGATCGAGTCGGCATTCGACCTGTTGGCTGACATGCTGACAAACCCCAGCTTTGACGACGCCGATTGCGTTAACGAACAAAAGGTGATCATCGAAGAGATGAAAATGAACGAAGATTCACCCGAGGAACTTCTCGGCGATATCTTTCACCGTGAATTCTTTCCCGGGCATCGCCTCGGAATGGCGATAACCGGCACACCAGACACGGTCAGGACGTTTGACCACCGGCGAACGATCGAGTTTCACCGCTCAGCGTTCAGGCCCGAAAACCTTGTGATCGCAGCAGCCGGGAATGTGGATCACGATCGGCTGTTGGAACTCGTAAGGTCACTTTCATTTTCATCTGAGGCGGAGATCGCGGACGAAGGCGTCCGCGTTCCGATAACTGCGGCTCCTATCTTTATTGAAGATCGCGAAGACCTCGAACAAGCACACATCATCATAGCTACACCGATGGTCTCGGCACGCGATCCGCGGCGATATGCCGCCGATCTGCTTTCTAATGCTCTTGGCGGCGGAACGAGCAGCCGGTTGTGGCAGCGTGTTCGCGAAGAGCGGGGTCTCGCATACAGTGTCGGAACATCGCTTGCGTTGTATAACGACACCGGGTTCTTCAGCGTTTCCGCCGGCACTTCGCCAGAGCAAACGGACGAGGTTTTGGACATCGTGATCGACGAAATGGGAAAGATCGTCCGCGACGGAATTACACCAGACGAACTCAGCCTGATGAAAGACCAGACCAGGGCTTCGATTCTTCTCGGCCTAGAGGATTCTGCGGGAAGGGCAGGATCGCTTGCACAATGCGAGATGGTGCACGGACGGCAGATACCGGTCGAGGAAACACTCGCAAATCTCGACGCCGTGACGGCCGAGGACGTCCAGTCGATCGCAAGGGAATTCTTTCAAACCGAGAAGATCGCGTTCGTCGCGCTTGGTGACCTTGATCACTTACAGGTTGACCGAAGCAGGCTTACCGTGATCGCGGATTGAACATTCTTTCCCAAGGGAGTGTGACCGCGATGGGCCAAATCAACCTCAAACGAGCGTTCCTTTACCTGCTGATCGCTTCGGTTGCGGTGAGCGCGTTGATCGGTATCGTCGTAATTCTGATCGGCAATTTCGGCGAGTTTGAGACAAAGGTCCTGCTCACGACGCTTACGATAACCGCCACGAGCATTCTCGGGCTGGCATGCGGTGCATATCTGGAGACCGGGCGAGGAAAAACGCTTCCGACGGCCGGGATCATCCTGGCACTTGTTTCCGCCGTGATGTGGATAGTCCTCATCTGGCAGATGCGAAATGAAAATGATTACTACATAAAATCTCTAATGTCTGCCACCCTTCTCGCTGCTTCTTGCTCGCACATCTCGCTGCTCTCGCTTGCACGCCTTGAACGAAAGTTCAACTGGTCACGTTATGCCGCCCACGCTGCGGTATGGTCGCTGACAGCATTCTTACTCTATTTCATCTGGACCAACGGAAACATCGACGAAGACCTTATGGGCCGCGTTACCGGTGTTCTCGGGATCATCATCGCTTCGCTGACGGTGATCACGCCGGTGTTTCACAAACTGAGTTCGAGCGAACCGACTGTACAGGAGATCGACAAAGAGATCGCTGATCTTAAGGCGAAGATCAGTGAGCTTGAACGAA
>CAYTDJ010000494.1:0-2313 GCA_964436265.1 uncultured Chloracidobacterium sp.
CCTGCACGAATGGGATGTTGATTTTGCGGTTTGGTGCTCTTACAAATACCTTAACGCGGGACCGGGCGGTATCGCCGGGGCTTTCGTTCACGAGCGTCACGCAAATTCATACGACCTGCCGCGTTTCGCAGGCTGGTGGGGACACAACAAACGGACAAGATTTTTGATGGGGCCGGAATTTGACCCGCTTCCGGGCGCTGAAGGCTGGCAGCTATCTAATCCGCCAATTTTTCAGCTCGCTGCTCTGCGTGCTTCACTCGAGATCTTTGACGATGTCGGGATGTCGAATCTTCGTGCAAAGTCTGAGGCGCTGACCGGTTATTTGGAGTATTTGTTAAGCCAAATCGATGATGACCGAATCTCGATCATCACACCCAGTGATCCTGCGCAAAGAGGTTGTCAGCTTTCGATCAGGGTCAAAGATTCCGACAAACTCCTATTTGATGCGATCACCGATCGTGGAGTGATCGCCGATTGGCGGGAGCCGGACGTGATACGGGTCGCGCCCGCTCCGCTTTATAATTCTTTCAATGATGTGTTCTCATTTTCCCGGATATTGAGCGAATGTTTGAGATGATCTATGAATTCCGTGGACGCAAAATGGGCCGATCTGGCACGACAACATGAAATGTCGCTTGGTCGGTATATCTCTCTAGCCGAAAGCCTTGAAGAAGAAAGGTGGAGAACGCCAATAGGCGAGGGCAAGTGGACTCCAATTGAGATCACCGAACATTTACGTGCTTCTTATGAGATCGTCATCGATGAACTTAATGGTGGGAAAGGAATGAAACTTCGCACAAAGCGATGGATGCGGCCCATTATCAGGATGCTGTACTTGCCAAAGATACTCCGCACCCGACAGATGCCGAAAAACATCAAAGCTCCCACCGAAATTCGCCCGATCAATTGCATCGAGGATCGCACGGCTGCATTACTAAAGCTAAAGGAATTCGGTGAACTTGCTCAGAATGCGATCGGTGATCGACGCCATGATCGACATGCGTACGCTACGCACTACCTGCTCGGCGAGATCAAACCACTGAAAGGGATCGAATTCTTGACGATTCACCTTGAACATCATACGCGGCAATTGCCGGTCAAAGATGACTAGAACCAACGTCGCAATAATCGGTGCCGGCCTGGCCGGATCACTTCTCGCGATCTATCTCGCAAAACGCGGAATGAAGGTCGATGTGTACGAGGCACGCGGCGACATGCGCAAAGAATCGGTTGCGGCCGGGCGCTCGATAAATCTAGCGTTGTCGGACCGCGGTATTGCTGCGTTGCGCGAGGTCGGGATGGACGAATACATGCTCGCCGAAGCCGTGCCAATGTACGGGCGAATGATCCATAGCGTGGCAGGCGAAACTAAACTGCTTCCGTACAGCGGGCGCGAAGGCGAATACATAAATTCGGTCTCACGTGCAGGGCTTAATATTGCACTGATAAACGCGGCGGAGAAGTACGAAGGTGTAGCATTCGACTTCGGCGAACGATGCATAGCTTTCGATTGCGACGGCGGTGAAGCGACATTTTCTAGCGGCAGGAAAGTTACGCCGAGCACCACGATCGCGTCTGACGGGGCCGGCTCTGCAGTTCGCAATGCGATGTTGCAAGGAGGAGTAGACCGTTTTGATTTTTCGCAGAAGTGGCTGGAACACGGATATAAAGAACTCCACATCCCGCCGGGTCCCAACGGCGAATTCCTTCTGGAGAAAAATGCTCTCCATATCTGGCCGCGTCACAAATTCATGATGATCGCCCTGCCTAACTTTGACGGCAGTTTCACATGCACTCTGTTTTTAGCGCATAGATCTACGACGGACCTCGACGAACCTGCATTCGATAGGCTTACAGATAATACAGCGGTGATCGAATTCTTTGACCGCGAGTTCCCCGATGCCGTTCCGCTAATGCCGACGCTGCTTGAAGATTTTTTTACCAACCCGACGGGAAATCTCGGTACGGTAAAGTGTTTTCCCTGGAACGCACGTGGAAAAGCACTGCTGCTCGGCGACTCGGCTCATGCAGTCGTGCCATTTTACGGTCAGGGTATGAACTGTGCTTTTGAAGATGTTCGCGTGCTCGACCAACTGATAGAAAAACACGGCACCGAATGGGAGACCATTTATAAGCGGTTCGGACGGCTCCGCAAGGTCAATGCCGACGCGATCGCCGATATGGCCGAAGAAAATTTTTACGAAATGCGCGATGCGACCGCCGATCCGGTTTTCCAACGTAAACGTGAACTCGAGACAAAACTGGAGCAAACCTATCCCGACTATTTCTCGAAGTATTCGATGGTCACATTTC
>CAYTDJ010000495.1:0-2311 GCA_964436265.1 uncultured Chloracidobacterium sp.
TCAGGTCGTTGATCTCTTCTTTAAGGTCCGGGCGCTTTCAAGATCGATTGACCTTTCCACAAGTCACGTTCTTACGTAAGGCTTCAAAGGAACTGATAGGATCACAAAATTTTCGGAGGTCGATCGAACCTGAATTAGTGCCCTTTTCGTCGAAAAGCCAATCCCCGTCCGAGACAGAAACCATGATCGCTTGACTCGAGGCGTAAGTTACTCCTTACCAATAAATTTCAAATCTTGCGTTTCTTAGCATCGAACGATATCGTTATCGGCGTGCAGACGATCACGGTAATTGGAAACGGCAGAGTTGGGATCGCACTCGCGATCGCGCTTCAGCGGGCGGGACTTTCGATCGAAGAGATCGTTTTCAGGAACACCGAACCGAACGTTGATCTAAAGGCAACATTTGGACATGGAACCAAGTGGCTAAAATGGTCGGAGTATGCCGGGAGTTCGTCTGATGTCTTATTGATAACCACGCAGGATTCTGAGATACGTGGCGTTGTCGATGCAATGACGGATTGGGCCAGCTTTCCCAAGGTAATTCTTCATACAAGCGGGGCCTTATCGTCTGAGATCCTCTCAGGCGCCCGAGAATATGAAAGTTCGATAGGGTCGTTGCATCCGATAACAGCGATCAGCGATCCGGTGTCCGGCAGCGATAGGCTAAGCGATAGCTATTTTTGTGTGGAAGGGGACACCTTGGCCCTGTCAACGGCTCACAAACTTGTTTCTCTAGTAGGTGGAAATTCATTTTCGATCGGTAGCGAACACAAAGCACTCTATCACGCTGCCGCCGTTACCGCAGCCGGTCACGTTATAGCTCTGTTTGACACTGCGATCGAGATGCTCGAGTTGTGTGATCTGGATAACATTACTTCGAAGAAGATCTTGCTTCCGCTGGTTCAGAGTGGTATCGCAAATCTTATCACTGTTGACCCCGCCAATGCGTTAACCGGCCCATACAAAAGGGGCGATCTGGCCACCGTTGACCTCCATCTGAGAGCACTAGAAGCAAAGGTTCCACAACTGATAGAGAGAATATATTTGGATCTGGCCGAACGTTCGGCTGAAATGATGCTCGCCGCAGACCCGGCGAACGAAAAATACAAGGCTATTGCCGAAAAGATTCGTATAGCCAATAAAAATGCTGTTTGATAACATATCTATCAGCATGGTCAACAAAAAGGACGAGTTCTCCAAGGAAAGGGAGATCTTTCTTGAACATATCCAAAGGGCAGGCTTAAGAAAAACCGCCCAGAGAAACTTGATCCTCGACATCTTTCTCAGGACCGAAGAGCATCTTACAAGTGAGGACCTTTACTGGCTGGTACACAAGGAGGATCCCAGCGTCGGCAATACAACCGTGTACCGTACATTGAAGCTTTTGACCGAGGCGGGACTCGCACGAGAGGTTAGGTTCGGCGACAACAAGACCTACTACGAACACCATTATAACCACGAACATCACGATCATATGATCTGTACAGAATGTGGTCAGGTGATAGAGTTCTTTTCGCAGGAAATCGAGAACCTGCAAGAGCAGGTAGCATTTAATTTTGGATTCTCTCTTTCGCATCATTCACTGAGGATGTGGGGCGTTTGCGGCGAATGCCGAAAGAAGGTTACCGAACCTCAGGTTGTTCCGTCGGGAGCTCAGCCAAAGATAAAGGTCAGATCGGTGGTTGGCAGTTAGCATAAGTATGATCGAATGCGAGATCAGGTTTATTCGAGAAGAGTTGACGGGCTTGAGTGTCCCCGGGACGTATCTCCGCGACGCCGCGCATCGATGCGGTGTCAAATTTGATGCAGAATGTGATGGTTCGGCAGGCGTACATTACTGCACCGTCCGTATTGACGACGGGGCGGAGCTGCTTTCGGAGCCGACATCGGTCGAAACGGATTATCTGTCTGATCTAATCGACACGGAAAACCGAAGGCTGGCATGTCAGACAAGGATCGAAAGGGTAGGAGTGATAGAGATCGTTACGATGGAAAAGGAAGCCGGATCTGAAACAGAAACAACCAAGGAAAGCGACGAAAAGTATCGAAAGGATTTTGCTGATTTGCCACTGGAGAAGAAGATATACCAGCTCGTCCAACTGGAGGCCATGGCCCTTTCGGAAACCATATCGTTCGTTCTAAATTCGCCGTTTTCGGTTGGGGGCAAGCTCGTTGACGTTCTTGCCGAATTCGGATTCAAACTCGAAGCAGAAGAACGTGCCGCAAAAAAGCCGGATGAACACAAGTCGGATGATTAGAAAAAAACTGATGGACATTATGCGGACGGGGCGATATATCTATCAGATTTGAC
>CAYTDJ010000496.1:0-2307 GCA_964436265.1 uncultured Chloracidobacterium sp.
GTTCGATCTCTGCGGTTCGGCATCTGCCTTGCCAAAGTGTATCTCTACGCCGCCGCGGCCGACCATCGCGAAAACCGGCGGATCGGCAAAATATCCCAGGATCTCAAATCCCAAAACATCACGATAATATTCGGCCGTCGCGACAACATCACAGACGACGAAACTGGGGGCAATGCTCTTGAACTCGACCTTCCGGGCCGTTTCCGTCTCCATCGCTATCCACCGGTCATCAAGAGGCCGATCTCTTCGAACGAGGCAGCTTTGGGATCGACCTCGCCGACGATCTTGCCCTCGCGGATCACGAGAAGGCGATCGGCAAGCGCGGTTACCTCTTCTAGTTCCGCGGAAACAAGCAATACAGCCCGCCCCTTATCACGCAGCTCGATAAGTTTGCGATGTATGAACTCGATCGCTCCGATATCGACGCCGCGCGTAGGCTGGGAAACCAGCAGTAGTTTTGGATCGAGTTCAAATTCGCGTCCTATTATCAGTTTTTGCTGATTTCCGCCCGACAGGGATTTTGCCGTAAGTTCCGGATTTGGGGGGCGAACGTCAAACTGTTCGATGATCTCACCTACGCGTTTCTCGATAGCCGCCGAATTCAACACACCTGCGGCCGCTGCGATCGGAGCACGATAATGAACGCCAAGGATCGAGTTTTCATAAAGATCTGAATTCAGCAGCAGGCCGCGTTTATGACGGTCCTCTGGAATGTGAGCGATGCCCAGCTCTTTGATCTCACGTGCCGTATTTCCTGTAATATCTTTGCCTTCGAATTCAACGCTGCCGCTTGCCGGCTTGACCAAACCGGCGAGAGCCTCGATCAACTCCGTTTGGCCATTTCCCTCAATGCCCGCTATTCCGACGATCTCTCCGGCCCGGACCGTAAGCGAAACGCCGTCTACGGCAACACCATTCCGGCCCATAACCACCAGATCTTTAACATCAAGAACGATTGCGGAGGGGGTCGCATCGGTCTTTTCAACGCGAAGCAGAACATCGCGGCCGACGATCATCCGAGCCAGTTCCTGGGTATTGGTTTCGGAAGTCTTGACCATGCCGACGGTTTTGCCGTCACGCATCACGGTAACTTCGTCAGATATCGCAAGAACTTCCTCGAGTTTGTGAGTAATGATCACGATCGTCTTTCCCTGTTCCTTCATACGACGAAGAATCGCAAAGAACTCTTCGACCTCCTGGGGCGACAGCACCGCCGTTGGCTCGTCAAGGATCAGGAAATTCGCGTTTCGGTAGAGTGCCTTGAGAAGTTCGACACGCTGCTGTTGCCCGACGGAGAGATCTTCGATCAGCGCTTGCGGATCAATGTTCAGCTTCAGATCGTCCGAAAGCCTTTTTATCTCGGCATTGGCCCTGTCAAGATCGAGGTTCGCCGCCGATCCGGTCTCGGCTCCGAGAATTATGTTCTCGGCGACGGACATGTTGTCCACGAGCATGAAATGCTGATGGACCATGCCGATGCCTAAAGCAATGGCATCATGAGGATTGCGGATCGTCACCGGCTTGCCGTCGAAAATGATCTCGCCTTGATCGGGGTTGTAGAAACCATAGACGACCTTCATCGCCGTCGACTTTCCGGCACCATTTTCCCCGACGATCGCGTGGATCGTTCCTTTATGAACGGTCAACGATACGTCTTCGTTGGCTACGCAATCGCCGAAGGCTTTTTTGATATTGTTGAGCTGAAGCATGGATTTTGGCTTTTGGCTTTTGGTTTTCGGCTATCTGTTTGGGTTTAAGGTCGTTAATCTGATTTTTCGTTCATCGAGAATGTTCCAATTGACTTAAGGTATGCATTCAATTTCGGCGTCAACTCTTCAATTATCGGCGTAAGTTTTCGGATTTGAGCTTCGGACAATAGAGACCTGTTGTAAGCACGTCTCAACCAATGCCTGGTTTCATATAACGACCCTCTTGATATTCGTATGAAACGCCTATAGTCCTGATTACTCCCGCGTCCGCTTCCTTCGGCCAGATTAGCGCCGATACTATCTGCAGATCGAACAATCTGGGCCCCAACCGTCGTTTTTGCAAGGTGGTCCCACGTTGCCACAATACCCCAAATTTCATCTGCGAGATCTTCTGAGAGCTTGTAAACCTGTAAGTTCTCAAAATGAGTCTTTGCCATATAAATCAAAAACCAAATACCCAAAACCAAAGTCCTAGTTTGCCATCGCATCCGTTACCTTTATCTTCCCGTCGATGATCTCCTTCTTGGCTTCCTCAACCTTCAGGATCACGTCGCCCGGGATCAGCTTTTCGTTGTTTTTATCCATCGCGTAGGCAACA
>CAYTDJ010000497.1:0-2306 GCA_964436265.1 uncultured Chloracidobacterium sp.
CGACTTTTGTCATTTCTGTAAGCGCTCCGGGAGCGTCGCCCTCGTTCCTGCCGGGCATCAAACCCGGAATGGATAATATCAAGTTCACGTTAAACGAAGGCGACGGACGCAGACTGACGCCCGATGAGGTTCGACAGGCGGTCGCTCAAGGTTCAGGCGGCGGAACGGGCGAGCTCACGGAGGAGCAAAAGAAACAACAAGAAGAGTACAACAAAAAGGTTGCCGAGGTGACCGCTAAGAACGAAAAGATCAAGCAAGAGACCGCGATCATCGAGGCTTCGTTGAAAGACGGGAATGCGGCCTACAATGCGAAGAATTGGGACCTTGCGATCGCCAAATATGACGAAGGCATTAACGCCAACCCGACCTTTGCGGGAAGCGCACCGGTTCTTATGAACAACAAAGGTGCTGCCCTTCGCGAACGCGCTGTTTTGACCTACAACCAAAACGTCAAATCATCTGACCCGAGCGTTAAGGTTGCGGCATTTACAAAGGTGAAGGCGGACCTTGGTGAAGCAGCGGCGACCTACAATGCTTCACTCCAGATACTAAAGAACGCTCAACCTGGGGACATCGCGGACCCGAATATCAAAGCTTCGCAGACGGCTACCGCACTAAGGGGCGTATCCGATTCTTTCAGATTGATGTCTCAGACCGAACAGGTGGACGACACGAAATTGGAAATTGCGAAAACGGTTATCCCTGAATACATCGCCGCCGAAACCGACCCGGCCCGAAAAGAGCAGGCGAAGATGATCATGGGAGACATCTATCGAGTGACCGGCGATTCAGAGAACGCGATCGCCGAGTATCGCAAGGTCCTGGTAGATTCGCCTAATAACCTTGATGCGATGGCCGGACTAGGATTAAGCCTCGTCAATCAGGGCTACATCGTCCTTGAGGAAGGAAAGGCCAATCGTGATAAAACAAAAGAAGAGTCTGGCAAGGCAACCCTGCAGGAAGGTGCGAATTATCTTCAAACCTATGCCTCGGCCGCACCGGACGGTCACAAGTACAAGGCCGATGCACTCGGGCTGATCGAATCGCTAAAAGCCGAGCAGAAGATCGCTCCACAGAAGGTGACACCCGCGAGGAAGCGTCCGTAAGCTGGGTAGTTATTGACATCACGGCCGCGCGCTTCAACAAAAGCGCACGGCCATTTTCATTTATGGCGATCGAGATCAGAAGGCCAACCAAAGTAGAGATCGGCGAGATCATCAGGATGATGCGCGATTTTGCCGAGCATGAGGGTTTGAGCGATGTCTTTGAAAACAACATCGTAAAACTTTCCGAATCCATTTTCGCCGGTTCGGCATATGTCGAGGCGTTGATCGCCAAAGATGGCGACCGCTATGCCGGCTACGCATTGTTCTTTCCTTTCTTCGCGAGCTTTCGCGGACAGCACGGCTACTATCTCGACGATCTTTATATCGATCCAGCGTTTCGCGGCACCGGCCTTGGCGAGGCATTTTTAAGAGAGATCGCCCGGCTCGGAGCCGAACGCGGTTACGTTCGCATTGACCTTCAGGTTCGCGACGGGAATACCAAAGCGATCGGATTTTATGAAAAACTCGGTGCCGTTCTCGATTCAGAAGACCGTCATTTCAAGTTCACCGACTCGGCCTTCCGTAACCTGGCGAAATGAACATCACGCAATTTTCCCATTCCTGTCATAAACGCGGCGTCGCCGGTGTATTCCTTTCGTAACGCACATCGCTGCGAAAAATATCAATTATCGGAGGCATCGTAGAATGCGAGTTAATTCGCTTATAAGTTTATTTTGTTTTGCCATCATAGCTTTTGTTATCGGCACATCGGGCGTGGTTGCCCAAACCATCACCGGCGATTGGACCGCCAAGACGCGCGAATGGAGAGACCCGAAACCGGGCAGAGAATCGGACGATGAAAAGGCCGAAAAAGAGGATTGGGTAAATAAGATATACCTTTCGTTCGAGCGAAAGTCCGAACGCGGCCGAAATCAAAACGGCTCGACGTATTTTTACAACGATCTCGAAGGCCTCACGCGCGATCAGGCAGAACGCGGCGGCCGCGTAAGCTTTAGGCTAGTTCGCGAGGCGGGCATTATCGAATGCGAAGGCACGTTTACCAACGGACGCGGCTCCGGTACGTTCAAATTCACGGGCAATCAGAAATTTGTAGACGGGATGAAGGCACGCGGTTTCGATTTTGAAAAACCGGCGTCGAAAGGCAACCACGACACTCCGGAGGAACGGCTTTTCGCAGCGGCGACCCTCAACGTTACAACCGCGATCGCAGACGATCTGAAGTCGGCAAATTTTGGCGAT
>CAYTDJ010000498.1:0-2304 GCA_964436265.1 uncultured Chloracidobacterium sp.
AACGAGTTTCCTCGTCGTTTCCGCCGATACCCGCATTTGCTATAAGAATGTCAATATGTCCATACTCGCGGCGCAGTTCGTCCGCCGCATGCGTGACTGCGGTTTCGTCGGTGACGTCGATCGCGAAAACGCTCGCCTTACCGCCGACGTTTACGCACCTATCCGCCAGATCCACCAGTTGTTCCCTTCGACGGGCCACAAGACCCAATGTAGCTCCACGCCTTGCTAACGCAATAGCAAGAGCTTCGCCAATACCGCTAGATGCTCCCGTTAGAAAAACAACTTTTCCACTCCAGTTCATTATTCGATCTTGATGTCGCGAAATACCTCGAAGACTCGCCGCTAAGTTGAGATCCTAGCAAATCGAATCAACATGGGGCCCTAGGGCACGCAACGCCTTTGCAAGGCTGTCTTGCTTTATCAAAATACTATCGCGGGAAAATGACGCGATAGGCAAGATCGAGATACCGGCATCTGAAAGTATTCTCGATACTTCGGCCATAAATCCAACGACCGACAGATCCATTACGGTACTGAAGGTCAACAGTCTAAGATCTTCTTCGATCTTCGCATCACTGAATCCTCGCCGCATGTTTGAAAGGTCTGTCTCGTCTAGCATCAAGGTGACCTCATGCCCATCCATGAAGATCATGAATGGGACGGTCATTCGTGGGCTTAATTGAGGATCTAGTAAAAGTTTGTTCCAGGCATCTCTACTAAGAGAAACAAATGAGAATGTCTCTGGCGAAACGATCACAGAAGATCTCTTCAAGAGTTCGACGGCACCATTCACTTGTCCTATACCTCAACAATTGTCGTAACGATAACGGGTTTAGTACCAAGTTCCTTCTGTACGAACCGTTTCAAATGAATTCGTAGATTCTCCTTAAAGACGGTTTTATCCGCGATCTGCTCGCGTTTCATCTCCGATACCGCAATCGATATTGCTCGACGGGCTTCGGTTGTGAATCCATTGGAAAGACCTAAGCCTGCAACACCGTTAAATGATATTTGGGGCTCTCCCACAAGCTGATGAGTCGTTTTATTCACCGTCACGACCAATGAAACCGCACCGCCATAAGCGAGTTTCTTACGCTCCCGGATGACGTCATATTCGATCTCACCAAGTGATTCTTCATCGATAAAGGTCTTGTGTAATTCGTGATTTTCGACAACCCGTGCTCCAAATTCGTCGATTTCCAAAAGGTCGCCATTTTCTATCAAGATCACATTTTCATCTGAGTACCCCGCGATGTGATTCTTTACAAATTCCTTGTGGCGAAAGAGCATCCTGTACTCACCGTGAATCGGCACAAGGTATTTCGGCCGAGCCGTCTCGACCATTATCTTAATGTCTTCCTGAGACGCATGACCGGAAACGTGTACCAAACGACGCTTTTCCTCGATGATGTTGGCCCCGCGCTTATACAGGTGGCCTATGAGCCGACTGATGTTCTTTTCATTGCCCGGGATTATGCGGGCAGATAGAACAACCGTGTCTCCTTTTTCGATCTCCAGGCCCTTGTAAGTTGAGGTTGCGATGTTCCAAAGGGCCGCCCGGTTTTCTCCCTGCGAACCGGTTATCAAATAGCATATCTCGTCATCGTCATATGATCTGGCTTCTCCGAGTTCGACCATTGTTCCGTGGCCAACTTTGATAAGCCCTTGATCCACAGCGATCTCAACGTTTTTCATCATTGACCGACCGAGCACGCAGACCCTGCGGCCGTATTCGTGGGCGAGATCAAAAATGATCTGAAGCCGATGGATAGAACTCGAGAATGTCGATACGAAGAGTCTGCCTGGCGTTTCTTCAAATATCTCACGAAACGCCGGGATCACTGCCTGTTCCGAAGGAGTGCGACCAGGAACTGTGGCGTTCGTTGAATCGCCAAGTAATGCCAGAACACCTTCATCGCCGTACTTCTTCAATGTCCTCAGATCATACGGCCGACCTATGACCGGCGTATCGTCTATCTTGTAATCGCCTGTATGTATCAATGTTCCAATAGGTGTCTTGATCGCAAGAGAGAAACAATCGACCAATGAGTGTGATGCGTGGATAAATTCGACGGTGAACGCTCCGATCGTGACGACGTCATTTGCCTTGACCCTGTGAAGTAAGACATCGTCTAACATATCGAATTCTTCGAGCCTTTTTTCAGCTAAAGCATGAGTAAACCGAGACGCATATACCGGAAGATTGAATTTCCTTAGTAAGTAAGCCAGTGCCCGTATGTGATCCTCATGCCCGTGCGTTAGAATGACAGCGGTCAGATCATCTCGATACTCATCAAGAAAATC
>CAYTDJ010000499.1:0-2304 GCA_964436265.1 uncultured Chloracidobacterium sp.
GTGCCGACGTCTTGATCTCGTCGTGAGCCGCCTCAGTCAGCTCTACTCGTCCGTCTCCGTGTTGATGTGTTTCGCTCATGTCGCTATTTTATCTTCAGATATCTTAACCATTCTGGCATTGCCTGAAGCTGATCGCCGTGATCGGCACCGGTGTTTCCTGCGTAGCCGCGTATGTGAAAGCCCTTCAAATCGACCTCGCTCGTCTGTTGCATACCGATCGGGCCATTTTTTAACTTAGCCTGACGCTTTATGCCAAGTGTCGTAAGCAAGAAGTCGACACACTCGGTCGTGCTGGCGTACGTCGCTGGAAAGATCTCGGAATGCGAGATCATGAATTTCTTATTTCCCGCAACGGCTTCGCGAGCAAATCTGACGTAAGAATTGAGGTCATCAGCCTTGATCACGCCGCCGTCCGCTAGCCGTTTGCCCTCAGGCACGTAGCTGGCATGAATGCCATCGAGCAAGAGGACATTGTTCACCAGCCGAAAATTCTCATCGTGCCTGAGTATCGCCCTGATCGCTCCGTAACCAGCCGAAAAGCCGACCAGCGTTATCGACGACCATCCTTTCTTTGCATCTAAGACTTCCTTCGCCTCGTCGATCAGCTCACGAAACTTCTCGGCCTGACCAAACGGCTCACCATACACGCGAGATCCCGATCCAAGATTTACTGTTATCAACGCTGCCTTCGGAAAGTGCTTGGCGATGTGGTATTCCATCAACCACGAAACACCGTGGAAATGGATGATGAGCGGAACGGGTTTGTCAGCCCTTATCTTTGGCCCCGCGAAGAGTACCGCACCTTTCAATGACTGCAATTCGGCCCGACGTCCGGGAACCTCGACCTTCTCGATCCGCGGATGAGGCCGCGTAGTATCCGTCATCGGCGAAGGATTCTGTTGAGCTTGCTGAGCGTATGACCCGGCGATTGCGAGAATCGTCGTTATGATCATCGATTGGATCGGGGTCTTTCGGAACGACATTTCTTTTTCTTATTCGGGGATCCCGACCTTCCTGACTAATTCTTTAAATCGCGGGTCGTCTCTCACGGGGTTCCAGGTTTTATTGAGCTTTGGTTCGAGCAACTCCCGTGCACGCTCGTCATTCGCTTTGTTCAGATGTTCGATCGACTTATCTTTGTCTCTATTCCGGGAGGTTCATCCGTTTCAGCAGATCCTTGAATCGCGGGTCGCCCCGAAGGTAATCAACAAAAGGATCGACCTTCAACATGCTAATGTCCCAGTCGCGGGCCGTAAAAGATCTTTCCAGCCCCGCGAAAGCTCTATCTTTGTCACCGAGCAGGGCGTACATAACTGCTGGCTGGTAGGCTTTGGAATACTGTTTGACCGCGATTTCATCAAACTTTCTTATAACGGCCTCCGTTTCCTGACGGCGCCCCAACTTCGCGTACGCATAACCGGTAACCTGGAGACAATCTTGGTTACTCGGGTCGGCGGCCAAAGTTGATTCACAAACAGAGATTGCATCCGTATATCTCCCGCTGGCCAGATACGCAAATCCAAGCCAAAACCGTGCCGTTGGATGGCCGGACTCCAACTTAAATGCCTTGAGCGCTTGTTCGACCGCCATATCATTCTTTCGAGCTAATGCGTAAACTCCGACAAAATTTGCTTGAGTGGCAACTGCTAACGGTTCCAGATCGGAGGCCCGCTTGAATTCTCGTTCAGCCTCATCGAATCGGCCCAATCGCAATAGAAGGGTAAGACCATACTGATAATGGGTAAAAGCAACATTCGGATTAAGTTCGATCGATCTCTTGAATTCACGCTCGGCTTCCGCCCAGTTCCATTCATATTCGGCAAGCAGCTTTCCATATGCCGCATGAGCCTCAGCCAGATCAGGGTCAATGGCGAGGGCTCGCTGAATTGCAGCTCGTGTCTTTGGAACGCTCTCGTTTGCGGACGCGTAGCCATATGCAGGCATTATGCCGTATGAATTAGCGAGTCCGATATATGCCAGAGCGAAATTCGGATCGAGAGCGATCGCTTGATCATACGATTCTATACTTCGGAGAACGTCGTCATTCGTTCGTTTGGCAAAGTAAAACTGCCCCTTCAAAAACAGCTGATAGGCTTCGTTGTTGTCGGTGTATTTCTTCGCCAGTTTCTGTTCGCTTTCGCCTGACAGTTTCAGCTGCAGCTTGCCCACGATCTCGGCGACGATCTCGCGTTGGGTAGTCAGCAGTTCCGAGAGTTTCCGTTTATATTGCTCGCCCCACAGCGACTTGGTGGTGCGGGCATCCACGAGCTCGACCGTGATGTTCAGATTGTCGCCCCGCTTGGT
>CAYTDJ010000500.1:0-2297 GCA_964436265.1 uncultured Chloracidobacterium sp.
CGCATCAAGCGGTCGATGATCGCAAGCGCTCGTTCATTTTCCGATTCTGTCTCGATCGGGCCAGGATTCGCTTCAGCCAAAAGGCTGCCGTAGATCTTGGGCCTGAATCTTCGTTTTGATTTTGCTGACATTCCAATTTCCAATTCTTCGCGGGAAGTTCGTCCCACGCAAGTCGGCTATAGCTACTTTAGTATTTTCTATAAACCTCTATTCCGTCTTTTAATTCGACAGCCGCTTTGCCCTCCGATTCGGCGTAGTCGAGATGCGCGATGGCTTCAGATACCGCGAGAAAGCGATGTACGTCGTGGTCGAACGACTTGGCAAACAGTTTTTGAGCAACTTCGAACGCCGTCGAACCGCCATTTTCCACCAGATTTAGTACATTCCTTTGACGTTCGTCGATGGCACGTACGTATCGGTTAAAGATCTCCTCGAAGTCCGTCACTGGTTCGCCGTGACCGCTGTAAGCTAGCGTGGGTTTATAACTTCGCATCTTTGCCAGGCTCACTAGATATTCGGCAAGCGATGGAAACCGCCGCTCGGGATCGACCGGGTCAGGTGAAACTATCGGATTTGGCGTGATGCGTTTGATCACGCAATCTCCGCAGATCAAGGTCCGATTCGCTTCGCGGGCAAATGAACACGAACCCGGTGTATGCCCGGGCGTGTGCAGTACCCGCAGGGCGCCACTCTCGAACTCAAGCTCCATTTCATCGTGAAGCTCGACATATTCGCCGTCATCAAGAGCATCCGTCAAAAGACTTATCTCGTCATAAAGCGCCTTCATGTCGTCAAACACGGCTGAAGGAACACCCGAGCGGAGCAGCAGCCTTCTGTGCTGTTCCTGGCCGAGCCGTCCGAACAGATTTCCGGTTTCCCAATCATGGATCAGTATTTCGGCATTCTTTGCCTCGTCACGCACCTGTTTCGCAAGTCCGCAGTGGTCCTCGTGTGCATGCGTCAATACGATACGCCTAATATCTGCAAACCTGATCCCATTTTCACCTAACTTGAAACGCAATGCCGCCGCCGCCTCGGAAGTTTTCGGGCCGACATCGATCAGAGTTACCGGATCTTCCTTGATCAGGTAAACGTTCACATCACCTACATAAAATGGGGTCGGGATCGAAAGCGGAATGATGTTCATCATCTGCGATTGTCAGTTTGCAAACGGCCAATGTCAAAAATGAAACCCGTCAATGGTTTATACTGTTTGAAAAAGTGGCTTACCAGTCAGAAAAACAAAAGATGAGGGTGGTGATCGTCGGGGCCGGGCCGGCAGGTTCGAGCCTCGCCATCAGGCTTGCTCTCCGCGGGTCAAAGGTCACGCTGATCGAACGCGACAGATTCCCGCGCGAAAAACTTTGCGGCGAGTTCATCTCGCCTGAGTGCTTTCGGCATTTTGATGACCTTGGAATGGCTTCCGATGTATTTTCAAAAGGCGGGAAATTCATCACAGGCACCAGGTTTTACAGCGCTAGCGGAAGAAGCGTTTCCGTACCGACAAGTTGGTTTGGTAATGGCGATTTCGCTCTCAGCCTGAGCCGGGCTGAGATGGATCTCGCCCTCCTTAACCGGGCAAGTTCGGTTGGAGTTGAGGTACTGGAAGGCCTCAGGGTTAATGGAGTCGGGGTCGCGGACGAACGACTCACATCGGTTACGGCGACCACGACAAGCGGCTCCAGGCATTCCATTGATGCAGACCTCTTTGTTGATGCCACTGGCCGTTCAGCGATCCTCACGAAGTTGTCGGATCGGGTGTCAAAAAATGCGCCGGAACCCGCGAGGGGTGCACGCCTTATTGCCTTTAAGAACCATCTCTACGGTGCTCTTTCCGATGCCGAAACCTGTGAGATCTACTTTTTCGACGGGGGTTACGGCGGCTTAAGTCCAATACAGGACGATCTTTACAACTATTGCTGCATAGTGACGATAGATAAAGCCAGGGACTTTATTGGTAAGACCAATAATTGTCTTGATATGGCGACGGTCGGAAACCGTCGGGCAAAACAAACGCTATCTGCCGTCGTGCCTGCGGGTGAATGGCTGGCCGTTCCGGTTACCGGGTTTGGCCGCCGAAAACCGGCCGCGATCCCAAATCTTTTCTCCGTCGGTGACGCGGCCGCATTCATTGACCCGTTTACCGGCAGCGGTATGCTGATGGCCTTGGAAAGCGCTAAATTGCTGGCCGAAACCATTGAGGTAAATGATGTTGACCACGTCCGGCTTAGCCAAGAATACGATCGACTTCATGAACTGAAGTTTCATCGAAGATTGACCGTCACTTCAATTCTGAG
>CAYTDJ010000501.1:0-2296 GCA_964436265.1 uncultured Chloracidobacterium sp.
CTTTGACCTTGACGATCATATCGCCCGTTGCCCAAACTTCGTCCGCAGTGTCCAGAAGTGTTGCTCCAATTTTTGCGTACTGTTCATCTGTGAAGCCTGAGCCCTCACCGGCGGTCTTTTGCACAAAAAGCTCGTGTCCGGCGTTTACCAGAGCATGCACACCAGCTGGGGTTAGTCCCACACGATATTCGTTGTCTTTTATTTCTTTCGGTAGTCCGATCTTCATTAGAATATTCTCCAGAAAATTATGTTTCGATAAGTAATGGCTATAGTTGAAGATTCTACGTGTTTTTAGCGGATTTGTTAAAACCGCTATTTGTAGTTTTTGTAATTCTTCATGTCACTTGGCAACGCCGGCTTTATGGAAACTGCTGCTCCGCCGCCCGGAGCAAGCGAAAGCCGCAAGGCCGTCGAAGCATCCACGATAAATGATTCGATCTTGTAGGCCTGAGGGTTCTTTTCCCAATGTGCATCAATTGCGTCACCATAGATCGTCGCAATATATTTTTTGCCGCGGGATAAAAACGCAAGCGGGGCCACAGAAGTCCGCCCGTTTTCGTCCGTGATGGCACCCAGATACCATTCGTCCTTTCCTTTCGCGCGGCGGGCTATTGTCAGATAATCTCCCGGCTCGGCCTCAAGATATGCAGTATCGTCCCAGTCGGTCGGAACGTCACGGATGAACTGAAACGCATCCGAATATCTTTCATAGTTTTCCGGAAGATCGGCTGCCATCTGAAGCGGGCTGTACATCGTTATGTAAAGCGCAAGCTGCTTTGCCAACGTTGTGTGGACTTGCTCCTTTCTCGCATATTTATCGAGCTTTATCTGAAATATTCCGGGCGTATAATCCATCGGTCCGCCCATCAGGCGTGTAAACGGCAGGATCGTTTCGTGTTCCGGCGGATTCCCGATGCTCCAAGCATTAAATTCATTTCCGCGGGCTGCTTCTGACGCCATCCAGTTTGGATATGTTCGATGTAAACCTGTCGGCCTAACAGGTTCGTGTGCGTCGATCATTATCTGCATCGCCGCCGCTTTTTTCGCGACACGCTCGTAATGGTTTACCATCCACTGACCATCGTGAAATTCACCTTTCGGCAGAATTCTACCTACATAGCCGGTCTTCACGGCGTCATAACCGTTAGCCTTCATAAATCTGAACGCATCATCGACCCGTCGATCATAATTCTCGACCGATGCGGAAGTTTCGTGATGCATTATCAATTTCACGCCCTTTGATGCCGCGTATTTTCTGAGTTCTTGGACGTCGAAATCCGGATATGGCGTAACGAAGTCAAAGACCTGTTCCTTCATTTTGCCGTACCAGTCTTCCCATCCGATATTCCATCCCTCGACCAGCACGCCTTGAATATTATTCTTCGCGGCAAAATCGATGTATCGTTTGACGTTTGCGGTGTTCGCGGCGTGTTTACCGTTCGGTTTCAGTGACCTCCAATCGGTACCGGTCAAACTGGTATCGGCGACGTCGGCATAATTCCACGTGCCGGTTCCGATGTGCATTTCCCACCACACTCCGACAAATTTCTGAGGTTTGATCCAACTCGTATCGGCGATCTTAGACGGCTCGTTTAAATTAAGGATCGTTTTTGATGCAAGTATCTGCCGTGCATCATCACTTACGATGATGGTCCGCCACGGTGTGACCGCCGGTGTTTGCAGCACCGCCCTTGTGCCGTCGCGATCAGGCGCGAGATGGGTGATCGCCGAGAAAGTCTTCGGGTCAATGACAAGGTACATTGCCGGGTAATTCACCAGAGCGGCTTCGTGAATGTTGATGTAGATACCATCAGCGGTTTTCAGCATCAATGGCGTTTGAACAGCGTTGTCTGCAAACGGTGATCTTGTGCCTATCTCGTCCGCCTTGCTCGCAGTGAGGGCGTTTATCCCGCTAAGTTTCGTTGTCGAATATCTGTACTCGTTTGTGTCGTAATCGCCCGGAATCCAAAACGCCTTGTGGTCGCCAGTCAAATTGATCTCGGTCTTTTCATCTGTGACCGTAAATTGTTTCAGTTGTTCTTGTTCCGGGAACTCATAACGAAAACCCAACCCATCATTGAAAAGCCTGAACCGAATAATGATCTGGCGGCCGGGAGTCGATCCGTCCAACTTCTGCTGGAGCGTGAGGGTGTACTGGCGATACTGGTTCCGGATCGCGGCGACCTCGCCCCAAACGGGCTTCCAAACCTCGTTAGTTTCACTTGTTTCGGACCTTAGGATGCGAAACTTACTTGTGAGCTGCGGCTGGTCCTTTACCTCAACGCCAAGACGTGAT
>CAYTDJ010000502.1:0-2294 GCA_964436265.1 uncultured Chloracidobacterium sp.
TGCCGCGGCTCGTCAAACTCGGTTTCAACGGGCCCGTCTTTACATCCAAGGCGTCAGCCGACCTTTTGAAGATACTCCTCCCAGATTCAGGCAGGCTGCAGGAAGAAGAGGCCGATTTCCGTAATCGTCACCAGTTGACCTCGCACGCACCGGCATTGCCTTTATATGACGAAAACGATGCCCGAGACGCGTTAAAACTCCTTCAACCGGTCGCGAACGATGGAAAGAATGTTGAGGTCGCCGAGGGGATTCACGCGAGTTTTATGGTCGCCGGCCATATTATGGGCGCCAGTCTCGTATTGGTAGAGATTGCGAACGCACGGCCCGATGGTGAATCGATCCGGTTTCTATTTTCAGGAGACCTCGGGCATTACGACCAGCCCATCGTGAAAGACCCGGCACCGCCTCCGGCATGCGACTACTTGATGTGTGAATCGACTTACGGTAACCGCCTTCACGGCGATGTTTCGACGGCCGATCAAATGACGCGGATCGTAAATGAAGCAGTCCGCCGTGACGGCCCGATCCTGATCCCGGCCTTTGCAGTCGGACGTACACAGGAAGTCCTTTATCTTATTCGCGAACTTGAGGAAGAAAAGCGGATTCCCGTGCTTCCCGTAATAGTCGATTCACCAATGGCTGCACAGGCAACCCAGGTATATAACCGTTGGAACGAAGAACACGACGAGGAATACGCATCGATACTGGCCCGCAAACAGCATCCGTTAAGAACGACCGCGATGACAACCGCTTCTTCGCGTGACGAATCAAAACGGCTGAATGATATGCGCGGGCCGCGCATTATCATTTCGGCCTCGGGGATGATGACGGGCGGACGTGTCCTGCACCACGCGGTGAGAATGCTGCCGATGGAAAATGCGACGGTCGTATTTGTAGGATACCAAGCGGCCGGTACAACGGGACGGAAGATCCAGGACGGCGAACGGCTCGTTAAGATAATGAAGACAATGGTAGATGTGAACTGCCATGTGGAAAAGATCGAAGGCTTTTCGGCGCACGCCGATTGGAAGGCTGTGATCCGCTGGCTCGAAGGTTTGCCGAACACTCCGAAAACTGTCTTCACGACACACGGCGAACCCGAAGCCGCCGAGGCCATGGCCGGACATATCCGCGAACGATTCGGTTGGAACGTAATAGTTCCTGAATATAAACAAAGTGTCGAACTCGAATAGATGAACTATCGGGAACAGCCGCCATCTGCCGCCCTTGCGCCTTACATAAGGTGCTTCTGGTCGATCAGCGATGATGTCGGAGGACAAGCAGATTTCGAGCCAGTTTTGCCGGATGGCTGCCCTGAGATCGTATTCAACCTCGCTGATAGGTTTCAGCGCCAACACGATGACGGCTCGATCGAAACGCAACCTGAGACCATCTTTTCCGGGCAATTAAAGCGTCGCATCCTGATCCGTCCGTCAGGCGTTGTCAGCCTCTTCGGAGTAAGGTTTCAGCCCGCCGGTGCTGCCCCGTTCGTTGGCATTCCATTGTCCGAATTGTTCGGCAGCGTGATCTCGCCCCATCTGATAAGTGCCTCGGCCTTCCAAGATCTGGATTCGCAGATTCACGAAGCCGGCTCTTTCGTCGAGTGCATGGCGCTGTTCGAATCGGCGATGTTGAGAATTTTAGGGAAGGGGATCGAAGTCGATCCGATCGCTGAAGAGGCTTGCCGGATCATCTCAGAAACTTCGGGTTCAATTAGCGTGTCGCGACTTGCCCGGCGATACGGGATCACCGAAAGGAAACTTCAGAGAATATTCGACAGGAACATCGGGATCTCACCAAAGCGATTTTCGCGTATTCAGAGGTTTCAGTCGTTTATCCGAGAGATCGAAGCGGCAGAGTTACCGAATATTCTCGACACCGCTCTCGCCGCGGGTTACTATGACCAGCCTCACCTGATCCGCGAGTTTAGTGATTTCGCCGGCAGTTCTCCGCTTGAGTATTTCAAGCAGACACATCGGATCTCTGAACTATTCACTATGGCCAAATAACTGTCGGATTTGTACAATCTCGATCATCCTTTTGCGAATAAGATTAGAGTTCGAGCAGTAAGTTTCATTTGGTAAGGAGATCAAGAAGAATGAAGAAACGGGTCGTTTATGGTTTTGGCGTGATCGCGCTGTTTTTGCTGCCAAGTTTAGTTCGTTCTCAGGATGTGAACGCAAAGGTGAATGTACTTGGTTGGATGGCAGGCTGCTGGGAAACCACAGGAAGCGGACCGGTCGCTACGGAAAGATGGGCAACACCTACCGAGAACCTGATGCTCGGGTCATCGC
>CAYTDJ010000503.1:0-2291 GCA_964436265.1 uncultured Chloracidobacterium sp.
GGGAGGTCGGCTAAGCACATCGCGGGACTAGCTGGTGTCACTGTACCGGATTCTACCAGGTGTTTATTAGTCGATTGCGCGGGTGTTGGCCGCGATTATTCTTGGTCGATCGAAAAGCTTTCGCCTACGTTGGCGTTTTTCGTTGTCGACGGCGTCGAACAAGCTGCGGCAAAATGTGACGAGATCCTGCATTTTGGCGGAATGGGCCACACGGCGGGTATGCACACCCGAGACCGCCAAAAGGCTATCGAGTACGGCAAAAAAATGTCGGCGTCGCGGATCGTAATAAACTCACCGACCACGCACGGAGCGATCGGTCTGTCGACGGACCTCGCTCCATCAATGACGTTGGGGTGTGGTTCGTGGGGTGGGAATGTCACTTCAGATAATGTCTCGCCGATCCACTTGATGGACATCAAACGGGTCGCGTTCGAAACCAAACCAGTCAATAAAGGGGTTGCGGTCGGCGTGGTTCCTGGTCCATTGGTGCGCCAAACAGTAAGCCGGGATCAGGTTGCGGCACTTGTCGACAAATTCCTCTCGACGAAGATCCCTGAAATGCCCATGCAGGAACGTGCAATGCCTCTCGAACCGGTTGTTGCTGTGCCTCCGATCGATTCACCGGTCAAGACCGTGATCCACGAGTTCAAGCCGCAGTCGCTGACCGAAAATGGCGACAAGGCGGACCCCGTCGATTTTGTCAGTGAAACCGACGTACGCGCTGCGATCGAAAAAGGTCACAAGATCTTTATCAACTCCAAAACGATCCTTACTCCGTCTGCCCGTGATCTCGGTGAGGAAAAAGATGTATTTGCCCGTGTCTAGGCGATTGTCGATCTTTATCGGGGTTTGGTTCCTGCTATTGGCGCCAACAGTCGTCCTTTCTCAAAAAGACAATTCTGAAACCAAGGTTCAAGCGAATAATAACCTGGCATTGAGCTACGGATTTGTCATCGACAATTCGGGCTCGTTCAGGTTAATGCTCGAAAATGTGATCTTGTTCACAAACGCGATCATCAAAGAGAATACACCGGATGATGAGGCGTTTCTTGTTCGGTATATTGGTGTTGATAAAGTCACGTTGGAACAGGATCTGACGGCTTCGAAAAGCGACCTGATCGATGCTGCCGAGGCAATGTATATCGAAGGCGGGCAAGCGGCAATGATAGATGCTGTTGGGTTTTCCGCGAAACATCTGTCGGAAAATGCCCGGTCAGGCGAAAGCCGTGCCAGGATACTCATTTTGATCACGGATGGCGATGACCGTGGAAGCGTCGCAAAGCTCGAAACTACTATTCAATTTCTCAGGGAAAATAAGATCAAGGTCATCGCAATAGCTGTGAGCGATGACAAGGTTCAGACCAAGGCGCTCGACCGACTTACGCGTGATACCGGCGGTAAGCTCTTCGTTATGAAGAGTGCTGTCCAATTGCCTTTGGCTGCGCAAGAAGTTGCAGCCTTTATCCGGAAGCCTTAGATTATTCATTGTCATATGCCGGAGACTGCCGTTATACAGCCAATCTGTGATATTTGCGGAGCTGAGGTCCGTGACGGATCGCTATACTGTTATAATTGCGGGGGTTCAGTGTCTCAGGCTGCCGTGGATAGTTTAGTGGAGCCGCGAGCCGAGGGTAATGGGTTGACAGCGAAGGCATATCCGGACTCTCCATCCCGATCGGATAGGCAGAGCTCTCGACGAAGAAGGTCTACCCGAGGCCGCTCAAATGAAGTAGTCTGGGAGCCAAAGACGGGAATTTCTACCGGGTTCATACTGGGCTCATTGATCTTCGTTCTGATCGCCGTAGTCCTTTTGCTCATTGCGAACTACTTGAAATAACATCGATTCGAAGTCGCGATAATTACTTTTTTTGTTGCGATCTGTGCCGGAGTGGCGCTGATTTCGATGTTACTGCTGATCAGCGGTTTTAAGAAGAAAAAGAAACGGTGAGGGTTTCAGGATAATCAAATGGAAGCACTTGGAATGGTCGAATGTATGGGGCTCGTCGCGATGATCGAGGCGGCGGACGCTATGGTCAAAGCGGCCAACGTCAAGTTGGTCGGCTATGAGAAGATCGACGCCGGATTGGTCACCGCTATCGTCCGCGGTGAGGTCGGAGCAGTAAAAGCCGCGGTCGACGCGGGGGCCGCGGCAGCGCGCCGTATAGGTACAGTAACCGCCGTCCATGTTATTCCGCGTCCACATGGTGAGGTCGATGAGGGCATTCCAGTGCTGCACACCGGCGAGACGAATCGAAAGAAGATCTCAGGTTCGGTTCCCGAAAAATAGGTTG
>CAYTDJ010000504.1:0-2285 GCA_964436265.1 uncultured Chloracidobacterium sp.
TCCGTTAAGGATCTCTATTCCCAGGGCTTCAAGCTGTGTGGACATAGGCGGATAGACGTTCTGGTCAGAACCAGTTACCTTGTGCCCGCGTGATTGCAGCATTCCCGCTAGGCTCGCCATTGCCGTGCCGCAAATTCCGATGAGGTGATAGTGCTTTTCCATGTTTATGGTCAATAACAGATTTTAATTCACTGATGAGGAACTGGAGAAATTCCGGATATCGAATTTATCTCTCGTTCATCTAAACTGTCGTAGAATCGAATTATGAGGGTGTTGCTGGTAGAAGACGACAGGAGGATCGCATCGTTCATCTCGAAAGGCTTGCGGGAAAACGCCTACGCCGTCGATACCGCGGCCGACGGAGAAGAAGCGACCTATATGGCATCGATCAATCCGTACGACCTTTTTATCCTTGACGTCAATCTTCCCCGAAAGGATGGGTTTGCGGTATGTTCGGAGCTTCGGGGAAACGGCAACGCCAAGCCGATACTTATGTTGACGGCTCGCGACGGGGTTGACGATCGGGTCTCGGGACTCGATACCGGTGCGGACGATTACCTCGTGAAACCGTTTGAGTTTCGCGAGCTTGTAGCTCGGATCCGGGCATTGCTCAGGCGGAACAGCGAGATACGCTCGAATACGATCATGATAGCCGACCTCGAGATAGATACGGTCTCGCAAACAGTTCGGCGTGGGGGCGACCCGATCGAACTCACCACCAAAGAGTACGCGCTCCTCGAGTTTCTGGCCCTGAATAAAGGGCGCGTGGTCGGCCGCGAAGAGATCTCGGAACATGTTTGGAACGAGGATTTTGACCCATTCTCAAACCTGATCGAAGTTTATATCAAACGTCTTCGACGAAAGATCGACGAAGGCCGCCCGATGCAGCTCATACACACTCGACGCGGTGCGGGCTACATCCTTAACGATGCTTAATTCCATCCGGGCAAAACTCACCCTTTGGTACATCGGCATTCTTGCTATCGTGTTCGCCGCCTTTGCCTTCGCGACCTATACGCTCTACTTGCGTGTACTGCAGGACGAGACAAAGACAAACATCACCGAAATGGCGAATAATTTCGTCAAGACGGTCAACCAACTGCATTACGAACGGCCGAGAGGGATCGCGACAGAAACCATCGTCAAGGAAGCTCTCGATGAATTCAGCTTTCGCGATTATAACTTCGCTGTATTCACTAACGATGGCAAGCTGATCGGTAAGACCGGAGATCAGGAACTCCCCCAAGCCATCCCTTCCGCGGTCGGCGACGGCAAGTTCGTGCGTTACGGCAGCGGTGACGCGGCACTCTCGATCATGGAGAAAAACTTCAAGATCGATGGAAAACAGCTGCACCTTTTCGTGCTCTTTTCTTTGGCAGATCAGACCGCTATCGAATCGAGGATCACCAATATCTTCTTGGTAGTCGCACCTCTACTTCTGCTGCTTGCCGGACTCGTCGGATATCTACTGGCCCGCCAGAGTTTGAAACCGGTCGCCCTCATGGGCGAGAGAGCAAAACAGATCGGTGCCGAAAACCTGCATGAGCGTCTGCCGGTCGCAAACCCGAATGACGAGATCGGCAATCTAGCTACACTGTTTAATCAGCTGCTTGATCGGCTCGACCAGGAGTTTGAAAAGCAGAGAAGGTTTATGGCGGATGCATCACATGAGCTTCGCACACCGCTAGCTATCATTCGCGGCGAATCGGAGGTCGCTCTTCAGCGTGAAAAACGCACCGGCGATGAATATCGCGAATCGCTCCGAATAGTTAACGACGAGGGCAAGCGGCTGTCGAAGATCGTCGAAGACCTTTTCACCCTTGCCCGCGCGGACTCGGGAAACATAAAGGCGAGCTTTCGCGATGTCTATGTAGACGATATTGTCGACGATTGCATAATAAAGATCCGAACGCTGGCCGAAAAAGGAAAGATCAAGATCGCATATGAACGCGAAGAAATGAAGATCCAGGGCGATGAAGCCCTGCTGTACCGTCTATTCTTAAACCTTCTCGACAATGCCGTAAAATACAATATCGAGGGCGGCTCGATAAACGTGACCGTAAAACGCGGTCGTGTCACCGTCGCCAATACAGGCCCTGAAATACCGGAAGGCCAGCGGGAACAAATATTCGAAAGGTTTTATCGGATAGATAAGGCTCATTCGCGATCGGCTGAGACGTTTACAAGCGGTGCCGGACTAGGCCTCTCGATCGCCAAATGGATCGCCGATATTCACGGCGCGACGCTTTCATTTTCCCGGTCTGAAAGCGGTGAAAATATTTTTT
>CAYTDJ010000505.1:0-2280 GCA_964436265.1 uncultured Chloracidobacterium sp.
GACCTCGATCAAAGCCGAGCCTTCGGCATATGGCGAAATGTTCGGTGTTATCTTCGTGTTTCTTATCTGATCGACGGCACGGCCGTCATGTCTTTTGTAACTCATAATCAAAGGGGGAGGGGCGCGTCGCGGGAGTGTGTCACTCACGATCACGCTTATCGCTTCGGAGGCACCCTCGCTACCGCTCGGGTTTCTGCCTCAATTCATCACCGCCGTAAACTTCGATCGCTTCGAGTTTTGACGGCTTAGCTCCTAAAAATCTTTCGGCGACGTGTGCAAACCGCTCTGCGGCGTCGGTCACGTAGAAATGGTCGAGGTCGTCGCACAAATGCCTTTCGCCGGCGTGACGGGCCTGGTTCGACAAACCTTTTTCGATCAATAGCTTCTCGACCTCTTCGGCTGTCGCCTCACCCGAATCTATTAGTTTAACATCCTCGCCGACGGTTTGTTGGATGACCTCGCGCAAGATCGGGTAATGTGTGCAGCCAAGCACGAGAGCGTCCGGTTGAAACTCTTTCATCGCTTCCAAGTATTTCGCGGCGATGGAGTAGGTTTCAGGTTCACTGGTCCAGCCTTCTTCGGCGAGCGGAACAAAGAGCGGACAGCCTTTCTGTAGCACCTCAGCCAAACCTGATGCCCGCCTGATCGCTTCAAAATAGGCATTACTCGCAACGGTCGCCTCGGTCGCTATGACGCCGATCTTTGGGCGTTCTTTTCCTTTCGTCAACTCAACGGCTTTTCGGCCGCCGGGGCCGATCACGCCTACGACGTCGAGCCCGATCTTTTCACGTATCTTCGGTAATGCCAATGCGGAGGCCGTGTTGCAGGCGACAACAAGCAACTTTATCCCGCGGCTAGCGAGAAACTGCGAATTTTCGATGGCGTAGCGTTCGACCGTGGCAAGCGATTTTGTTCCGTACGGAACACGTGCCGTGTCGCCCAAATAAATGAAATGTTCATTCGGAAGCCGGTCGTGCAAAGCGCGATAGACCGTCAGGCCGCCCACGCCCGAATCGAATATCCCGATCGGCAATGTATTCTGTGACATCAGTTACAACAAAAACTATATCTTAACCGACCGGCAGGGTCTTGTCGTGAAAAACCGCGCTATAATCCAGGGCACTATGACACGCCGCTTCGCCCTCACGATATTGTTGCTTATAACTAACTTTGCCATCATGTCAGATACCTTAAACGGCCAACGGCCGCAGAAACCGATCTTATACGGAAAGCATTGGGTAGCCGTTACGGGCAAACCGATAGCCGCGACCGCCGGCGCGATGATCTTTCAAAAAGGCGGAAACGCGGTCGACGCCGCCTGTGCGATGATCGCCGCGACGTCAACGATGTGGGACACGCTTTCATGGGGCGGCGAAACACAGGCGCTTATTTACAATCCGAAGACCGGAAAGGTCATCGGAATAAACGCGCTTGGAGTCGCTCCGACTGGAGCAACCGCCGAATTTTATAAGTCGAAGAAGATGCCAAATCCGCCGGAGTACGGCCCGCTTGCTGCGGTCACGCCCGGAACGCCGGGCGGCATCCTGGTGATGCTAGCGGAATACGGAAGGCTGAGCCTAAAGGATGTGCTCGCGCCGTCGATCGAGATGGCGGACGGTTACCCGATGGATGCCGGTACGGCGAACGCGATCGAGCGGCAAAAGTCGTGGCTGAAACAATGGAAATACTCACGCGAAGTGATGCTGCCCAATACGGGACGCGAACGCGAGGGCCCGGTCGAGGGTGAGATATTTCGCCAGCCGGACCTCGCTGCTATGCTTCGAAAACTGGTCGATGCCGAACAGAACGCTCTCAAGGCCGGCAAGAACCGAAAGCAGGCGATCATGGCCGCTTACGATCGATTTTACAAAGGAGATATCGCAAAGGAATTTGTCCGCGGAACGCAGGAAGAAGGCGGCTTGATCACCGAGGCCGATCTTACCAATTGGCAGGTTAAGATCGAAGAACCGGTCTCGACGAATTACAAAGGCGTCGATGTTTACAAACTCAATCTATGGACGCAAGGCCCGGCGATGCTTCAGGCATTGAATATCCTCGAAAACTTCGACGTAAAGTCGATGGGCTACAACAGCCCCAAGTATATCCACACAATTTATCAGGCGATGAGTCTCGCCTTTGCCGACCGCGATTTCTATTACGGCGATCCCTATTTTCCGCCCGTGGAGCCGCTTGCCGGTTTGATGTCAAAGGATTACGCAAAGGCTCGCGCGAAACAGATCGATCCGAACAAGAACGATGCGGGGATAAAGCCGGGTGATC
>CAYTDJ010000506.1:0-2278 GCA_964436265.1 uncultured Chloracidobacterium sp.
CGTTGGGGCAGATGATCAGCACCGTGTCCGAATACGCCGCATTCTGCGGCTCGGCGACCTTGTTCAGGATGGACCAGGCGGCCAGCATACCCATCACCGTGGTCTTGCCCGTGCCGGTGGCCATCTTGAGTGCATATCGCTGGAAAGCGCGATAGCCGGCTTCTCTCGCGGCCGGGCCGGGTTCGTATAGTATCGGATTTCGGCAGGTCGGGCGGCTCCATACGGCCTGTGTCGACCTTCGATAGCGCCGTCTTAGCTATCTCGGGCGGAGCGGGCGAACCAAACCTACGGCTCACGCCGAACGAATCGGCAGTTACGGAGATCACTCCCGTCGGCGGGACGATACTTTCAACGGGCTTTGCATCACTTCTTCCTGCCGTGACCGTCGGGTCGATCGTCTCAAAAGGCTCACGCTCGCGCGGCGGACGTTGTCCCGGCGGAGGCTGAGCAGGAGGCGGATTTTGATTTCCTCCGCCCGACCCCGGCGGACGCCCGTCATTACGGGGACGCCTACGGTCGCGGTTGCCGACCCAATCGTGATAGCCGCGGTTGTAGTTGTAATAACTGTAGTGATACGGCAGCGGATACCAGCAGATGTTTCGGTTTATCACGCGTATCACGACCAGAGCCGGATACCACCAGCTTCGGTTCGAACGGTAGTAACCGTACGGCGTCCATACCCATCGGCCGTGATACCAGATCCATCGGCCATGGTGATACGTCGCCCAGCCCCATGGTTCATCATTGACCCATGTCCAACCGAACGGCGGGACCCAGCGCCAACTTCCATATCTGTAAGGCGACCAATCGCGATAGACATTGATCGCAGAGGCATAAGGCCTCCAAACATATCCGTAATCGCGTGTGTATTCCCAGCTGCCGTTGTCGTTCAGGTCCTCGGCGCCGTAGATATCCTGATCGTAATAGGTATCGTAATTGGCCGACGCTACGCGTTTCGATATCAGTTCGTCACGGTCTTCCGCCCAAGCGTCGAATTCATCGGTAAAGCGGTCGGCATCGGACGTTTCCCACTCACCGGCATACGTTCCTTGCGTATAGACCTTTGCCGAACGGCCGGACCGCAGCGTAAAGCCGGAATTGGCGGAGTAAACCCGTGCCTCTCCGCCTTCAGTAACGCTTACGCGCACTTCGGCGCTTGACGCGTCACCGGCGTCGATCCGATAGTATCCTTCCTTTTGTACCGCAACAGTCGTGTTCGGTGCATCTATCTCAAAGAACTCTTTGTCCTTGTCAAACTTTCGCAAACGGACGGAGGCTGTACCGGTCGAGAGACTGACGGCGATGCCTTGGTCACTAAGCTGTTTTATTTGTATGAACGAGTCGTCATCGGCGCGTAAATGCGTCCGAGTACCGAATTGGATCTCGACGCGGCTATCCGCACCGGTCGAGACCTCGTCTCCTTCAACGACAGGCAGATTCAGGTCAGCTTTTTCCCATTCGTCCACTCCCGAACGGCGTATCTTAACGTCGCCTCGGATAAAGCTGATACGCGCGACGCGGTCGGTCACCTCCGGTATCGTGTCATCAACGGCGTACGCAAACAGGCTGCCTGTAAAAAGCAGCATTGGGAATAATGCAGCAACAACAGATCGAAACACGGCGGGCATAAGATTTCCCCCAAATTGTCTTTTTCTAAAGGAAGAACGGCCTTCGTTACTTAAACTCCGGCTTTGCCATAGATCTAAGGCAACAACTGTACCTAATCGATACGGTTCTTATGGAACCAATAGATACGGGACGTTTGACGCAAGCCAAACTTTGTATGACCACGAAATAGTGCGCACACTACGTAATCGAAGACGAAATCGTATGTTTCGGGTCAGAGTTCGATGGAGTATTTGACAACGTAGGGCCTCGAGGCCAAAAACATGTTTCCCTGCAGGTCGAAAGCCATTCCGAACGCCTGATACGAATCGAACTGGGTCAACGGTTTGCCCGAGGCGTCAAGTACCTTAATGCTGCTCGTATCCGACACAAAGATGCGCCCCGATGGGTCAATGGCGATCGCGTTCGGCGAATTTGCACCGGATGGAAAACGATTCAGAAACTTTCCGTCGGGTGCAAATTTGCAGATGTCATCCGATGTCCGATCGACGGCGTAGATATTCCCATTGCCGTCGGCGGCAATTCCTTCGAAACCGACCGTGGTGCTTGCACGTTCGGCCGCATCCTTGATCTCAGTAATAAGTTTGAGTGAATTGTCGTAAATGTTTATCGCACGGCCGGCGGAAACGATCACCTTATTGTCCCAGGTCAC
>CAYTDJ010000507.1:0-2276 GCA_964436265.1 uncultured Chloracidobacterium sp.
AACGGGTTGGTGTCGGTCGGGATTTCCGAAAACCGGGCATCGTTGCGAAATAATGCGAACATCTCGCCGGGAATCGATCGATTCAATCGGGTCATTTCCGCGGCCTGTCTTCCTTTCGTCACTAACCGCCGGCTTGATTTTACATCCCATTTTCATCATATTGTCATCGCGGATCTACATTTGGCGTCTCGCCGCGCTCAGCAAGCAAAAAATGAACGATGCGTCCGAGAAAAATGGCAGTCATTTGTTCAACGACTTTCTGGAGGCCGATTCTGATGAGAATGCCCGGCGGTTGTTGGCAAAGCTGCATAAGGATGTTATTCGGCCGTTGGTCAGTTCAACATTGCGCAAAAAACTACGCGTACCGCTGAGCGTTATTGATTTCTCTAGTGCCAATCAAGATGCGCTCGACCTTCAGGCGGATGTCGAACTTTCGATCTTGGACAGGCTGACAAAGTTGAGAAGCAACGGCGGTCAAGATCGTATCCAAAATTTTGACGCATACGTTCGGGCCGGTGCAAAAAATTCCTTCAATCAGCTTTTGAGACGTCGATATCCGGTCCGCACAAGCCTTTCCAACCAGCTGCGATACATTTTGACTCGAAAGCCAGGGCTTACGATCGCAAAGAACAGCGAAGATAAATGGATCTGCGGCCTGGATGATCTTGGCGACATTGACGGTGTACAGATCGAGCAGGAACTACCGGAATACGAAACGTTCGCAGCAGACCTTCCGTCCGAAATGGTAACCGGTAGACTGTCCGATCTGGTGACCGCTCTTATTAACATCTACGGCCATCCGGTGGCCTTGGAGCGATTGATCGAAGACGTCTTTCGACTCCGAGGGCTGCAGGAACCCAAGATGGTCGAAGTCGAAGCTGCGCGCGACTCGACGACACAGTACGGTTCGGAACAAGGATCAAAATTGGAGCAGCGGGAGTTCCTTGAAAGGCTGTGGGTTGAGGTCCGACAACTTCCGCTTCTTCATAAGCGGGCCCTGTTGCTAAACCTTTCGGATGCAAAGGGCGGCTCCGCGATCTTTGAATTTCCATTATTGGGGATCGCCTCGATCAGACGAATAGCCGAAGCGATCGAGATGGACGCGGACGAATTTGCCGAACTCTGGGGCAGCCTGCCGTTGAACGATAACGAGATCGCGAAACGATATGATCTGACGCGACAGCAAGTGATCAACCTCCGTCATTCGGCCCGCTCCACGTTGAAGCGACGAATGGGGATATGAGTTTGTAACATAGAAAGTAAATAAGCTTGATTTTTTTCATCTTAAGATAATGGCAGGACGAAAATCACATTTGACCGAACAACTGGTGGGCGGGTATCTCGACAGGACGCTCGGGCCACGACAGTTGCTCGATGCGGATGAACATCTGCAGTCTTGTCCGGAATGTATGGAAAAGGTCAGGCTGATGAGGCCGACGAATGAAATAGATATTGAACTGCAAGAGCCGGATGGCGACGATCCCATCCATCTTTCATTCGATCATTTGGGCTCATACGTAGATAACGGATTAGATCCGGTCGAAACGAGTATCGTCGAATTGCACCTCGAAGATTGTGCCGAGTGCCAAAACGAGATCGTAAATCTGCGAAAGATCCGCGATGAACTAATGATCAGCGATAGCGTCGCCGCAGAAAAAGACGATGGTGAAGCGTCGGTCATCGACCGTAATAAAGACAGAGTTCCGATCTGGAAGCTTTTGGTCCCGGCATTCGGTTTCGCCTCGCTTGCCGTCCTCATCTGGGCTGCTTGGTTCTGGAATGGCGGAACAAACGATGTCATTTCCGGAGCAGTTCCACCTATTGATGAGTTAAACACAAATTCACCAGGCAGAACTTTCGTGATCCCGGACTCAAATTTTGAGAATTCGAACTCGAACAATCTAGCATCGGTGACGATCGAAGTTCGCGACGGCAGTACGACGATCAAGTTGCGGTCTGACGGCACGATCGATGGTTTGTCGCAGGCGTCGCCGCAGCTTCGAGCAAAGGTAAAGAATGCGTTGACCAATGGTTCACTTGATATCAAAGCGGCTGACCTGTCGGGTGCCGCCGGAAAGCTAATGAGAAACTCTGACGGTGTTCCATTTTCCCTCAGCTATCCGGTCGGCAAAACTTTACTTTTGCAAAATCCGGTCTTCAGATGGAAACCCCTCGCCGGAGCTGAGTCTTACCGTGTGAAGATCTACGATGAGAATTTCGCGGAGGTGAAGAGCAGCCCCGAATTGAAAGGAACTGAATGGAAAGCGGATGGCCCG
>CAYTDJ010000508.1:0-2272 GCA_964436265.1 uncultured Chloracidobacterium sp.
AATGAAGCCTACGGCGTTTTCAAACAAATAGTCGCAAACGGACGAGTTCGCCGCGGATTTCTCGGTGTTGCCCTTGAATCGGTAAAACCCGAGTTTGCAAAGATCTACGATCTCAAAGATGCGCGGGGCGCGATAATTACAGAAGTGCGCGATCCGGCAAGTGCTGCTGCCGTGGCCGGCCTGCAGAGCGGCGATGTCATTACCGAATTCAACGGTCAGCCTGTAAAGAGTGCGCAGGATCTGATCGCAAAGGTATCTGCGGCAGGCCCCGATACAATCGTGAACGTCATTTATCTGCGTGAAAAAGGGGAATTGATGGAACGGCGTACGACGGATGTTAGGCTTCAGGAACGCCGACTCGATAAACTGATCGCGGTCGACGACAATGAGCGTGCAAAGCCGCCGGTCACTGAAAAGAAAGAAGAATCAAAGCCTTTCGGATTGACACTGGGCGAATTGACGCCTACCTTAGCCGCTACTTATAAGCTCGAGGGGAAGAAAGGTGTTGTTGTAAAGGAAATAAACCCGGACAGCTTCATAGCCGACGTGAAATCATCCAATGGAGCTGCAAATGCGCTTGGGCCCGGTGATCTGATCCAAAGGATAAATCGAGTCAATGTTACCGATGCGAAGGCATTCGAGGCGGCTGTAAAGAAGTTATCAAAAGGTGACGCGGTAGTTCTTCACGTGTTGACCTATAATCCGCTGACTGAATCGCCTATTTTGAAAGTCGTACAGTTTACTGTTCAATAGAGAGTAGTAATAAGACAATAATCCGGTGTCCCAAGTCGTCTGAACGAGGGCGGACTTGGGACTTTCGGCATTTGTCTAGATACAAGAAATATATGGCACAGGCAAAACAAGCAAAAATAACCAAGAAAACCAAGTCATCAACTAAGACGTATCACAATTTTATAGGCGGCGAATGGGTCAAATCTTCGACCGGCGAGTGGTTTGATAACGTTAATCCCGCCGATACCAGCGACATCGTCGGCCGGTTTCCGAACTCAACTGCCGACGACGTGAACGCGGCGGTTTCGGCGGCAAAAAATGCGGCCACAAAATGGCGCCGTACACCAGCCCCGAAACGAGCCGAACTTCTGTTTAGGTTGGGTGAGATCCTCCGAGCAAACAAGGACCGATATACCCAGGAAATGACCCGTGAGATGGGAAAGGTGCTAAAGGAAGCCGGCGGCGACGTGCAGGAGGCAATTGATTGTACCTATTACACCGCGGGTGAGGGGCGGAGACTGCACGGCTTTACGACACCGGCGGAAATGCCGAACAAGTTCGCGATGTGCGTCCGTCAACCGGTCGGACTTTGCGGGCTGATCACGCCGTTCAATTTTCCGATGGCGATCCCGTCGTGGAAATTGATCCCGGCCCTTGTTTGCGGAAATACGGTCGTTATCAAGTCCGGCGAGGATGTGCCCCTTTCGGCACTGAATCTAGTGAAGGCATGCGAACAGGCAGGGATTCCAAAGGGTGTCGTCAATCTGGTAAATGGATCCGGCGAGGCCGGGGCCGCTTTAGTTGATCATAACGACGTCAGGCTGATTTCGTTCACTGGTTCGACTGACACGGGCCGAAAGATCGCCGAAGCTTGTGCCCGAGACAATAAGATCGTGTCACTGGAAATGGGCGGCAAGAATGCGATCATCGTAATGGACGACGCCGATATCGATAATGCCGTCGAAGGTTCGCTCTGGGGCGCATTCGGCACGAGCGGCCAGCGATGTACGGCATCGTCGCGTCTGGTCGTTCATAAAAAGGTCTATAAAAAGTTTGTCCAGAAGCTTGTAGAACGAGTTAAGGCATTGCGCGTCGGCAACGGTCTCGATCCGAAAACGGACGTCGGCCCGGTGATAAACGAAGATGCGATGCAAAAGATCCATGGCTACATTCACATCGGTAAGAACATCGATCGAGCGACACTCGCCTGCGGCGGGAATGTGCTGACAAAGGGCGACTACGCAAAAGGATGGTTCATCGAACCAACTGTTTTCACGGATGTGAAACCGGGAATGCGTATCGGACAGGAGGAGATCTTTGGACCGGTCACCTCTGTCATTCCATTCTCGACGCTCGACGAGGCGATCGAGATCGTTAACGGAGTGAAATATGGGCTGTCGTCGGCGATCTACACGCAAGACGTTAACAAATCGTTCTACGCAATGCAGGAATTGTACACGGGTATTTGTTATGTCAATTCTGCAACGATCGGAGCTGAGGTTCACCTGCCGTTTGGCGGCACAAAAGGGACCGGTAACGG
>CAYTDJ010000509.1:0-2270 GCA_964436265.1 uncultured Chloracidobacterium sp.
GAGATCCCATTCGACGCAACCGTCAAACGGATGACGTCCGTGTTCGTCGACGAGGTGGGAGATCGCCGCGCGTTTCTAAAAGGAGCACCGGCCGTGATACTGAGAGCGTGCACACACATCGCCGATATAAATGGAAACTCAACGACACTTACCGATGAAGCAAAAGATAGGCTGCTGAAGATCAACGAGGAAATGGCCGCGAGAGCATTTCGCGTTCTCGCATTTGCGGACAGGCCCGTAATCGATCCGGACGGCGACGACCTTGAGGGCGGATTTGAGTTTCTCGGGATCGTTGGGATGATAGACCCGCCAAGGCCCGAAGTGACCGATGCGATCCGCTTAGCAAAGAATGCCGGTATCAGGATCGTGATGCTGACCGGAGATCAATTGCTTACGGCAAAGGCGATCGCGAAGCAATTAGACCTGACCGACGACCACGATGTCGTTGCGCTTCATTCTTCCGACGTCGCCGAGGCAGACACCGAAAAACTCGCGGAACTGGCCGGTGCGGCTCACGTCTTCGCCCGTGTAACACCCGACGACAAATTCAGGATCGTTGAAGCACTGCAAAGCGTAGGTGAGATCGTTGCGGTCACCGGCGACGGCATCAACGACGCTCCTGCGTTAAAACAGGCCGACATCGGTATTTCCATGGGAATGCGCGGAACCGATGTCGCGAAAGAGGCATCGGATATCATTCTCACTGACGACAATTTCAGCACTATCGTGCGGGCGATCGAGGGCGGGCGAACTATCTACGCGAACATCGTGAAGTTTGTCCACATGATGTTCTCGCATAATCTCGGCGAGGTCGTTGTTATCTTTACGTCTATCCTATTGGGCCTCCCTCTGCCGCTGTTCCCGCTTCAAATATTATGGGTCAATCTGGTCACAGACGTTTTCCCGGCGATCGCACTGGCGGTCGAGCCTTCGACGCCTGAGACGATGAACCGGGGTCCGCGTTCGACAGCTGAAAATATGCTGTCCGGCCGGATGATGTTCCTGATCCTGTGGCAAGGCGCGATGCTCGGGTCTATCGCTCTGGGGGCGTACATCTGGGCACTTTCAATTTATGGTGAAGGCGTACAATCGAGAACGATCGCATTACTGTCGATCGTAGGTGTTCAGATAGGCCACCTTTTCAATTGCCGTTCAAGGAGGCGTTCGGCATTCGACGGATTCTTTTCCAATCCGATGATCTTCGTTGCCTTTGCAGCGGTCGTCGGGCTGCAGCTCATTGCACTGTACGTAACGCCGCTCGCATCAGTTCTCGGCGTATCACCGCCTGAAGCAACGGGCTGGGCGATCGCCGGTATCTCGATAGTTCTTCCCGTCGCAATAGTCGAAATGACCAAGTTGATCGCCCGTTATCGGACATCGGCAGCAGCCGATTGATCCCCGTTCAGCTTTTCGACCCGTACGGCCGTCACCTTGTATTCGGGTGCCTGGACGTATCGGTCGCGGCGAGGGCTCGTGATGTTATTCAAAAGAATTTCGGGATCATGAAACGTTGCAAAAAGCTCGCCGTGACGAACATTGTCGGTTATGTTCACGGGCAGGAATGCCTCACCGAACTTACTTCTGATCCTTACCGTTTCACCGTTCTCAAGACCGAGTCCTTCCGCATCCTCGCGCGATATGTCGATCATGTCGCTTGGCCGGATCTTGTTCAGATCGGTCCGCTGGGTCATGGTCCCGGCATTGAAATGGTAGAGTGACCGGCCTGTGTTCAACAGAAGCGGGAAATCTTCATCGACCTTTTCCTTGGTGGGCCGGAAAGGAATTCGGCGTAACGCGGCTTGCTTACTTGTCGCGAAAGATTCCGAATGTAAAACGTCAGAGCCCGGATGATCCGTCGTCGGGCAATTCCACTGCAGGCCGTGATCGGCGATTCGTTCATAAGTGATGCCATATGAATTGGGCCAGACAAGGCGTATCTCGTTCCAGATCTCTTCGGCATCGCGGAAATCGAAGAATTCGCCTTTCCCCATCGCCTTTGCGACATCGCAGACTATCTCCCAGTCGGTGCGCGCGCTGCCCGGAGCCGCGACCGCCTTTCGAACTCGCTGAACCCGACGCTCAGCGTTCATGAATGTACCGTCTTTTTCAAACGACGATGACGCGGGCAGGAAGACGTGAGCGTATCTCTTTGCCGTCTCGTTCATAAAGAGATCTTGAACGATGCAAAGCTCGAGATTCTCAAATCCCTTCGCCGTTTCGTGTGCGTTCGCATTTGTGAGAAACACGTCGTAGCCGATCGACCAGAGGGC
>CAYTDJ010000510.1:0-2266 GCA_964436265.1 uncultured Chloracidobacterium sp.
GCATTGCCCGAAAATAGCGGCGTGGTAATTGTCATCGAGGATCTGTCCGAACTGATTGCTGCGCAGCGTGCCTCTGCCTGGCAAGAGGTCGCCCGCCGGATGGCGCATGAGATCAAAAATCCTCTCACGCCGATCCAGCTTTCCGCCGAACGGATCGCAAAGCGGGCGTCAGCCGATCCCGAAGCGTCCGGGTCGGGAGTAGCGACGACTTTGATCCGAGAAGGGACAGATACGATCCTGCGCGAGGTTCAGAGTCTCAAGTCAATGGTGGATGAGTTTTCGCGTTTTGCACGCCTTCCTGACGCTCGATTGGAGCTTGGATCTGTAAACACGGTGGTCAATCAGGCGGCGGAGTTGTATAAAGACAGAGGCACTGAGATCCACATTGAGCTCAACTTATCCGCGGATCTACCAGCTGCACTGATCGACCATGAGCAGTTAAAGCGCGTGTTTGTGAATTTGATAGATAACGCGATCGAAGCCCCGACGGATGAGCCGGCAAAGACCGTCACTATCACGTCGCGACACGAAAACGCACGTGACTTGATCGTCGTGGAGATCTCGGATAATGGAAATGGGATCGACCCAGGTGATTATCAAAAGCTGTTCCAACCCTACTTCTCGACAAAGGGCCGGGGAACCGGGCTCGGACTCGCGATCGTGAATCGCATCGTGACGGAACATCACGGAAAGATCAAAGCGGTTCCCAATCAACCAAAAGGTGCAAGGTTCATTGTAGAGCTTCCGCTCGCGGCCTAGATCTTCAAAGGCAGCGGTACCGACGGAGCGACGTTCGACAGCATGTGGTCAGTAAAGAAGCCGAAAGTGCCGCCGGTCGATTCAACGTAAACGTCGCGCCCCGGATTGCGACCGGGCGAACTACTCACAAATTCTCCGCCCCTAGCTATGTAGTTGGTTATCTGATTGTTGCCTCGCAGTGAACCTAACGACATACCGCCGATCAAAGGCGCTGGATTCACAGTACCAGTTGGAATATGCAGGGCCACAGAGCAAAACGCGGCAAGGCCGCCGCCAAGCGAATGCCCCGCAAGATGAAGACCGCTAACGCGACGCTGAGCTTGGGCAGCAAGGATAAGCGCCTGATTATATTGAGGCGGAATGTCGCCCAGGACTTGCGCTATATCGACAGCAACGTCTATCAGGGAGTCAGTACCGGCAAACGCAAGCACCGATCTCGATGAGGACGAAACTAGGACCGCCTTAAAACCGGTTATATTGCTCCACCAGTGCCGGCTGACCGTCCAAACATCACCGCCCGGGAATCGATAACTTTCACCCGCGACGCCATCGTAAGCAACGTGACAGCAGCCTTTCGTATCTCCTAAATTCAGCGCCATTTTGAACTCACCTTCATCAATTGTAATTAAAACGGTTTTTCAAATCGTTACTACTTTACTAAACTTGAGTCTGATTCTCACATTTGTGTTAATCGAACTGGTGCATGATGGCAGATTCGATCCTGATCGTTGACGATGAGCCCGGTATCCGCGAAACGCTTCGAGGCGTTCTCGAGGACGAGGGGTTTAGCGTCGAAACTGCGGCGACGGGAGAATCTTGTTTAAAGACGGCGGCAACACAGCATTTTGCCTGCATACTGCTGGATATTTGGCTGGGAAAGGGAATTGACGGTTTGGAAACCCTGCAGCGCCTTCGCGAAGAGGGCAACGACGCGGCGGTCGTAATGATCTCCGGGCACGGTAATATCGAAACGGCGGTAAGATCAACAAAACTTGGCGCATTCGATTTTATCGAGAAACCATTAAGTCTCGAACGAACGCTGGTCACGGTCAAGAACGCGATACGCCAACGAAACCTTGAACGATCGAATTTGCAGTTTCAAGAGGAATTAGCCGGCGAATATGTGATGATCGGCGAATCGATCGCTATGCGGGCACTTCGTAAGCAGATCTCTATTGTCGCCCCGTCAGACGGCCGAGTACTCATTTCGGGAGAAAGCGGTACCGGAAAGGAGCTGGTGGCCCGGGCGATCCACGCACAGTCCAAGAGAAGCGGCGCACCATTTGTGGAGATCAATTCAGCTGCCTTACCCGAGGAGTTGGTTGAGTCTGAGTTGTTCGGACATTCTAAAGGAGCATTTTCCGGTGCGACAACTGCAAAGAAAGGCAAGTTTGAGATCGCCGCCTGCGCGACGCTCTTTTTGGACGAGATAGGCGATATGTCAGCCCGGGTACAATCGACGATGCTTCCAGTCCTGGAGGTACAACGGTTCGAGCCGGCGGGCAGC
>CAYTDJ010000511.1:0-2262 GCA_964436265.1 uncultured Chloracidobacterium sp.
CTTCCGGATATAGCCGTTCGAATTCCGGGTCGCCGTGGAGCTTTGCAAGGTCCGGGTCCTGGCGCGTCCAAGCAGGATTCCGGTATCCGGCCTCCCAAGCCTTCTTGAGAGCCACCATTGCCTCGGGAAGACGATCCATTTCGGCCAGCGTGCAGGCGCTGTTGTACAGGATCATAGTGTCGTCCGGACGCAAGGCCATTGCGAGATCGAGTTCACGCTGCGCATCATCGAAACGATTCTGATATGCGTAGTCGCCGGCCAGAAGGACGCGGACCCGAGCATCTTCGGGCGTTTTCTTCAGTTGGGCTTCAAAGATCGCGATCTCGCGAAACGTATAGTTCTTTAACGCGTCCGCTTTTCCTAACGCGCCGAGCGCGTTGTGGATAGGGATCGTCGTGTTGTAATTCTCGCCGGCGTGAGCCAGCGCATCTTCCATTATGTCCAGCACTTCCTGGTAGCGGCCCGATTCAAATAGCGCTCGCCCGAAAAGGTGATATCCGCCATCGATGTCAGGATCGCGCGCCAAGGCAGCCCGGATCTTATCCACAGCCGACGCGTAATTGCCCTGTGCAAAGTCGAGCCACGCCTCGGCACAGCGGATCTCCGGTTCATCGCGTCCCGTTGCAATGGCCTTCTGAGCGGCGACGTTTACGCGGTCGATCCAGTCCTGCTTTCGCTCAAAATAATAGTAATACTGAGCGCAGACGTTCGCGATCGCCGCGTGTGCGACCGCTAAATTCGGGTCGAGAGCGACCGCATTCTCATACATCTGCAGGGCGAACTGCATATCCTGCCGTCCGACGCGGCGTGCAAAATTTCGCCCGCGAAGATAAAGGTCGTACGCGTGCAGGTTCTCGGTCGGCTTTTCGGCCAGAGCTTCCTGCTCCTGAGGCGAAAGCGTGATCCGCAGGGCCTCGGCGATCTTTGACGCGATCTCGTCTTGTACGGCAAAAACGTCTTCCATCTCGCGGTCGTAGCGTTCCGACCAAACCGGAAAATCGGTATTCGCGTCAACAAGCTGCGCATTGATCCGCAGCCGATTGCCCGCCCGCCGAAGGCTGCCGGACAAAACGTAAGAGGCTCCCAGCTCCTTGCCAACCTGACCAGCCGTCACCTGTTTGTCTCGATACGGCATTACAACGGCGCGTGAATAAGTCCGGACCCGCCCGATCTTTGAAAGCTCTGTCGTGATGTCTTCCGTGATCCCGTCGCGAAGATACTCGTCTTCCTTAATGCCGCTCAGGTTCTCGAAATAGAGTACGGCGATCGAGTGTTCATGAGCCGGCGACGAAGGCGTCCGGCTTGTGTGGATCGCGCTATTCTCACCTGAATGCCTTCCGGAGCTAATGTCGCGCTTGAGGCGTTTCAAAGCCGTCTTTAGATCGGTCGCTGTCTGAAACCGAAGGTCGCGGTCTTTCTCCAGGGCTTGCGAGATTATCCGGTCGAGATCTGCCGGAAGCGCCGAGTTGATCGAGTTTGCGGGGGTAGGATTTCTGTTTAAGATCGCGTCAAAAACAACCGCCGATGTATCGCCCTGGAACGGCATCGTGCCAGTCGCCATCTGATACAGGATCGTCCCGAACGAGAAAAGGTCGGTTCGGGCGTCCGTTACCTCGCCCCGGGCCTGTTCGGGCGACATATACGAGACGGTCCCCATCGCTGTTCCTGGCGTCGTAAGGCCGTCGTGCATTGCGGTCGGAAGATTTGAAGCCGCGTCCGGCTTCCCCTGATCCATCTTAGCCAGCCCGAAATCGAGGATCTTCGCCTGGCCTCGGGACGTGATAAAAATATTTGCCGGCTTGAGGTCGCGGTGAACGATTCCTTTTGAGTGTGCCGATTCGAGAGCGTCAACTATCTGAATACCAAGTGCAAGAACAGATTCGATATCAAGGCCTTTGCCGCGAATGCGGTCGGCCAGCGATTCCCCGTCGAGAAGCTCCATCACAATGAAGTGTGTCGCGTCCTGCTGTTCAATCCCATGGATCGTGCAGATGTTCGGGTGGTTTAACGCCGAAGCCGCGCGTGCCTCGCGCTGAAACCGCTGCAGAAGACTTTCGTCGTTCGCCATCGTCGGAGAGAGAAATTTGAGCGCTACGTGACGGCCGAGCTTTGTATCCTCAGCTTCATAGACGACGCCCATTCCGCCTTCACCGAGCTGTGACGTTATGCGATAGTGCGAGATGGTCGTTCCGATCACGGTTGTAAGTTTCTCCGAATTTGTGTGAGTACGAGGGTGAGCGAGAATAGTAGCTTAGTCTTTAT
>CAYTDJ010000512.1:0-2255 GCA_964436265.1 uncultured Chloracidobacterium sp.
GAACGTACTTTCAACGGCGAACTTCCTTCGCCGTGCATGTGCAGCACGTCATAATAGAAACCGTCTTCATCGTTCCAGAGCGAAATGCCGTCGCTGCCTAGTTCGTTCATCGCGTCGGCGATAAAGATGAAGTGTTCCCAAAATTTGCTCGCAACGTCTTCGTAGGTATCGTCCTCGGCGGCAAGTTCGAGTGCGATGGCGAGCATATTCAGGCAGTACATCGCCATCCAGCTCGTTCCGTCCGCCTGAGCGAGTTTTCCGCCCGTCGGCAGCGGCCGCGAACGGTCAAACACTCCGATGTTATCGAGGCCCAGAAATCCTCCTTCGAATACGTTCATCCCCTCGCTGTCCTTACGATTCACCCACCAGGTAAAGTTGAGCAGCAGTTTTTGAAAGATGCGCGCCAGGAATTTCCTGTCGCCAAAACCGCGTTGTTTCTTTTCGATCTGGTAAACGCGCAGTGCGGCCCAAGCGTGAACGGGCGGATTTACATCACTAAATGCCCATTCGTAGGCCGGTATCTGTCCGTTCGGATGCATATACCATTCGCGAAGCATCAGGATCAATTGATTCTTGGCAAAATGAGGATCGACGAGTGCGAGCGGAATACAGTGAAACGCAAGGTCCCATGCCGCATACCACGGATACTCCCACGCATCAGGCATTGAGATCACATCCGAATTGAAGAGCATTGGCCAATCATGATTGCGTCCATGCTTTCGCGATTCGGGCGGCTTAGGCATCGCCGGGTCGCCATCGAGCCATTCCTTTACGACGTAGTGGTAATACTGTTTTGACCAAAGCATCCCGGCGAAGGCCTGTCGCTGAACGCTTTTTGCGTCCTCTGAAAGTTCGCCGTGAATTATATGACCGTAAAATTCGTCCGCTTCCTTGATCCTCTGAGTAAAGGTCTCGTCAAAGCCTGCGAACGGACCTGCTTTGGTTCGCGTCTTAGCACCCTTGTCGAAGATCTCCTTATCCGATAAACGCAATCGGATCGAGACCTCCGAATTTGCAGGGACTTCAAGTCTAAAATTGGCCGCCGCTTTTGTGCCTCGATTCTCCGGGTTTACAGCCTGTAAATTTCCATTGATGACGTACTCGTTAAATGCGTCCTTAACGAAGGCTGTCCGGTTTGGCGAATTGAAGATCCTTTCAGTGTTCGTCTCGTTTTCGGTGAACAGGAGTTCATGGTCTCCTTCAATATGCAGGTAACGCTTGCCATATTCGGGACATTCGATCTCGATCGCACCCGTTCCGGCAGCTTTCAATTCACAGTTGGCCTCGTTTCCTTACCAGGCCCACCGGTTGCGGAACCAGACCGTCGGCAACACGTTTACGGACGCAGATTCAGGTCCGCGGTTTGCGACCGTTATTTTGATCAAAATGTCTTCAACGTCGGCTTTGGCGTATTCGACGAATACATCGAAATAGCGATCGTCATCAAAAATACCAGTATCTATCAGCTCAAATTCGCCTTCCGTCTTGCTGCGGTCCCTGTTTTGCTCGATCAGTCTTAAGTATGGGAATTCCGCCTGAGGATACTTGTATAGCATCTTCATGTAGGAGTGGGTCGGCGTTGAATCGAGATAGTAGTAGAGTTCTTTTACATCCTCTCCGTGGTTTCCTTCGCTTCCGGTCAACCCGAAAAGCCGCTCTTTGAGGATCGGATCTTTGCCGTTCCACAAGGCAACAGCAAAGCAAATTCTCTGATGCCGGTCGCTTATACCGGCGAGGCCGTCCTCGTTCCAGCGATAGGCTCGTGACCGCGCGTGATCGTGCGGGAAAAAGTCCCATGCCGAACCGTCAGCGCTGTAGTCTTCACGCACCGTCCCCCAGGCACGTTCGCTCAAATACGGGCCCCATCGCTTCCAGTGCTTCGTCTTATCGTTTGCTTCTTGAAGGCGTAATTCTTCGGCGTTCATGTTTCCTCTGTTGAGATCTTTCACGCTTACTTAAGTGTAGAACAGGCTGCGGATATTCCAATCAAAAAACGGCGAACGAAATTCGCCCGCCGTCTCGATCATTTACTTTCGCGATTCATCACCCCTTATGTTCCGGCTTCTTGGTTTTGAATCCATCCCAGTTCTGATCGCCCCTTTTGATCCGTCCGTTCTGCTCCTTTTCCCACATTTCCTTAACTTTAGGGCTGTAATTCAGATAGAGCTTACCGTCAACGACTTTCCATGCTTCCGGATCACCGTTTGCCGTGTAGCCTTCTGACACGGCATATGAACAGTATCCGCCATACTGTG
>CAYTDJ010000513.1:0-2255 GCA_964436265.1 uncultured Chloracidobacterium sp.
GAAAGTTAAGGCGTTTTCAAGGTGATGTGCGGGCGGCTTTTTGATAATGGGCGGTATAGCGAGTTTCGGAATTGGCCTTCTTATTGGCAATTACGTGGACCTTTCAAATGTCTCAGTGCCGGCGATGTTCGCCCACGGAATAAAACTTGAGTTCGTGTTTTACCCGCCGATCTTTGTGCTACTTGTGGACGTGATGCATAGTTTTGCATCCCGTGTCGACGTATAGGTTCCAGCTTGACTTTGCCGTATTCACCCGCTAGAATTTCAAGTTTCCGTCTAGTACGGTTATGTCTGTATTGATTTTTAAGTTATGGCAAATCATAAGTCAGCTGAGAAACGAGTTCGTCAGAACGCAAAACGGAACGAGATCAACCGCGCAAACCGCAGCAAGCTGCGTACTCAGGTAAAGAAACTGCGTGGCGCCCTTGCTCACCATGACAAGTCGCAGAGTGTGGAGCTTTTGAATCCGACGGTTTCCTTGATCGACAAGGCCGTTAACAAGGGCATAATTCACAAGAACACGGCCGCGAGGTACAAATCGCGATTGACTAAACACGTTTCAGAACTAGCTTAGTCCTTTTACGAGTTTTCTCCTTTATTTCAGTGGAAACGGGCTTCACGAGCATCCCGTTTCCGCTTTTTTTGTTACAATCGCGTTCGATGGAATCGAACCGGACCTACAAGTATTACGATCTGTTAATGGCGGCCTTTGTGGCCGTTTTACTTTGCTCAAACCTTATTGGCGTCCACAAAGTTTCGTCCATCAACCTTCCCTTCTATGGTGAATACATTTACGGGGCGGGTGTACTATTCTTTCCGATCAGCTATCTCTTCGGCGACATACTGACCGAGGTTTACGGCTATAAGCGTTCGCGTAAAGTGATCTGGGCCGGGTTTGGAGCACTCATCTTTGCCTCCCTTATGGCATTTGTCGTGAGCAGTCTCCCGGCCGCCAAGACAATGTCGGGAGAACAACAATCCGCGGTCAACTTGATCTTTGGTCAAACTCCCCGAATCGTTGCCGCTTCGCTGCTCGCCTTTTGGATCGGCGAATTCGTAAACTCATTTGTCCTCGCCAAGCTAAAGCTATTTAGTTCCGGCCGGTTTCTGTGGACCCGAACGATCGGTTCGACGATCATGGGGGAGATTGCCGACTCACTGGTATTTTATCCCGTTGCGTTTTTTGGGACGTGGTCGAACGAACAGCTGATCAGCGTGATGATCGGCAACTACATTATCAAGGTACTTTGGGAAGTGATCGCCACACCGTTTACATATCTGATAGTGGGTTTTCTGAAACGAGCTGAACACGAGGATTATTATGATCGCGACACGGACTTCAATCCGTTCAGCCTTGAGACATAAATTTAGATGTCCCTGCAACTTGATACACCGATAATTGACCTGAGTCTTCACGGTGTCGCCCACCTCTCGCATTTCATGGCGAAAAAACTCGCGGCGGCGGTTGCGTCCTATACCGACAAGAGTGATGCATCGACGGCCACGGTCGAGGATCTCCTCAACTATTTTCCGATCCGTTACGAAGATCGAAGTAACTTTCTGGAGATCGATCAGCTCTACGACGGAATCGAAGCATCTGTCGAACTTTATGTACGCGTTTCAGGAGGATTTCAGGTCGGAAAGAATCGTGATAGAAAAAAACCACCGCTCTATATCTTTGAAGTAAGCGGGGGAGACCGAGAGCGAACGCGACGGCCCGTGGTTGCTTTCTGGTTCGTCTCAGGCAAGGCCGCAAAACATACCATCGAATACTATTCCGAGCGTTTTGCGCGGGGTACACGCTTCGTCGCGTATGGCAAATGGGAATGGGACGGCCGCCGAAACACCTTTGTTCTGAAACTCGGAAAACCTGACGAACTCGAAGTATTGCCCGCTGACGAACCCAAACTGCTTGCGATAAACGAAGCTCACAGGGCCGGCGATGAGGAAGATCTGGATCAAGACATCGAAAACCCTGAATTTGTAAAGGTTCACACGGCACGACGAGTTCCGGTATATCGAAAACTGGGACAGTTTCAAACCAAACGGCTGCGCGAGATCATTTTCGACTTGTTGCAAAAGATCGACCGGTCACTGATCGAGGAAGATCTGCCTGCCGATATCGTAGGTTCGAATACCCTGCTCAGCCGCCGGGCAGCTCTAGAGGAGATCCATTTTCCGCCGGACAACTCGCTGATCTCGGAATATGAGATTTTCCGCAGCCGGGCACATAAGCGTCTTATATTAGAGGAATT
>CAYTDJ010000514.1:0-2254 GCA_964436265.1 uncultured Chloracidobacterium sp.
CCCGGCAGGAACGAGGGCGACGCTCCCGGAGCGCTTACAGAAATGACAAAAGTCGCACCAACCTGAAGGCCCGCGAAACTGAATTGGCCCTTCTTATCCGTCTTATCGGCCGGACCGGACGATTTGATGTCGGTTCGGAAAACTTCGACCATTGCGCCTTCTAACGGGACAATGGTTCCGTCAGTTTTCTTCAATTCCACTTTACCTGAGACCGGTGCACTCTGAGCTTGAACCGCGACACCGCCAAAAACGATAGCTGTGATCGTAAATACGAATGAAATACTTAACTTTTTGATCATTGGGATCCTCCGATACTCTTCCCGAGGGTCTTAAAACGTCGTTTTGATGCGAGTCCGGGAAAAAGGGTTTATAGGTTAAAACTATAGTAACCCAAAACCCGCAGTTTTGTTAAATAAGTGCTTCGTTTGGGAGACACGGTGGCCCGTGTTTGACCGTGTGTTATTCTCAAACCGTTGGCTTTGCCGAGTTTCGTGATGGAAAGAAACACAAGAGTATATAACTTCAGTGCCGGGCCTGCGATGATCCCTGAACCTGTGCTCGAACGTGCCCGGGAAGAGATGCTTTCACTCGGCGGGATCGGCATGAGCGTAATGGAGATCAGCCATCGTTCGTCACACTTTGAACGGGTGCTGAGCCATGCCGAACAAGGAATTCGCGATCTGCTGAATGTTCCGGAGAACTACCGCATACTCTTTCTACAAGGCGGAGCCACGCTGCAGTTCGAAATGGTCCCGATGAATTTTCTGCGACCGGGTCAGTTTGCCGAATACATCATTACGGGTGCCTGGGGGACGAAAGCTCTGGCGGAAGCGAAGCGATGCGGAGACGCGCGTGACGTCTGCTCGACCGCGGCTTCCGGATTCAGATCGTTCCCAATGCAGGATGAACTCCAATTATCGCCCGATGCTGCCTACGTCCATTACACCTCGAACGAAACGATCGAGGGAGTGGAGTTCAAATACGATCTCGATGCCGGCGGTGTACCAGTCGTGTGCGATGCCTGTTCGAACATCTTGTCGAAACCGATAGATGTTGAGAAATACGCCATCATATATGCCGGAGCGCAGAAGAATATCGGCCCGAGCGGCGTGACGGTCGTCATTATCCGCGACGATATGATCGAACGTGTGCCCGAAGGCCAATTCCCGATGCTTGATTACCGCGTACTGGCGAAGAACAATTCGATGCTGAACACGCCAAACACCTGGGGGATCTACATGGTCGGCCTTGTTTGCGATTGGCTGAAAGAGCAAGGCGGTCTCGAGGTAATGAAGCAAACGAACGAAGAAAAGGCCGCAATCCTATATAACGCTATCGACTCAAGCGACGGCTATTATCGCGGCCACGCTGAGAGAGCTTCACGCTCGGTAATGAACGTTACATTCCGGCTGCCAAATGAGGAACTTGAAAGGAAGTTTTGCGAGGAAGCGACCTTATTGGGAATGGACGGCCTAGCAGGACATCGTTCGGTTGGCGGTATCAGGGCCTCTATTTACAATGCGTTTCCCAAAGCAGGTGTAGAACACCTTGTCGAATTCATGTCTGATTTCGCCCAAAAGAACGGCTGATCATTTTACGAGTGACGAGACGGCCGCTATCAGTTGAGACTCTTCGTCCTCAAAAACAGTACGCAAATCGATCACGACCTTGTCCTCCGCGATCCGGGCTATAACTGGCGGTTCGAACGCCCTTAGCCTCGTTTCCAGATCGTCAACTGAACGGTTTGTCGAGGACACGGTGATAAGCCATGTCCTCGGTTTCAGATCCGGAGCAGAACCGCCGCCGATCACGGATTCGCCCTGTACTATATCTATCTCCAGACCGTTTCCCGTTATTTCTCTAATTTTCTCTACTGTCGACAGTGAGCGATTGAGAATTTGTTCGGTATCCATCGAGAGCATGCGAAGGGCCGGAATTTCATCGTACTGCTTCTCACGAAGGTAAGAATCGAGCGTGGCCTCTAGGGCGGCATACGCAAGTTTATCAAGCCGCAATGCACGATAAAGCGGATGTCGACGCAGCGTGGCGATCAGATCATTCTTTCCGGCAATGATCCCGGCCTGCGGCCCGCCGAGCAGTTTGTCTCCGCTGAAACAAACTATGTCGGCGCCATCGGCGATCGATCTAGAAATAACAGGCTCGTCACCGAGTCCGAATTCGGACAGATCGAACAGCGCGCCGGAGCCTGCGTCTTCGAACAAAATAAGACCATGCGCTTTCGCCAGCTTTGCAA
>CAYTDJ010000515.1:0-2249 GCA_964436265.1 uncultured Chloracidobacterium sp.
GTACTTTAAATATTGTTAATTCGATCCTGACGAGTAACACGGCACAAAGAGACGGTGGGGCCTTTTTTCACGATAACGCTTTTAGTTCAACAACTGTTAGCAATACTTCCATAAGCAGTAATACATCCGACAGGAACGGCGGTGGAATCTTCAACGGGAGCGGTTCCTTAACAATTGAAAGGTCACTAATCAATAACAATGTCGCAACTGCCAATGGCGGTGAAGGTGGAGGCGGGGTATACAACCAAGTTGCCTCGCTCGAGTTATCGAATGTTCTTTTGAGTGGGAATACCTCGTCGAAACAGGGCGGTGGAGTCTTCAATCGCGGAACTCTCAACCTATTAAATTCAACATTTGCCACAAATCAGGCATCAACTGGTGGTGGTGGCGTTTTCAATTTTGACTTTAGGACCGTAAATGCCCGAAACACTATAATTGGTGATAATGAGTCGCTCGACGCCGCTAGTCCCCAAGACTTCCGGGGTACACTTACGTCGCAGGGTTTCAATCTCGTTGAGGATATAACCGGCACCACGATTAATGGGGTGACCAAAGGCGTTATACTTGGGAAGGACCCTCAGCTAGCACCGCTTCGGAACAATGGCGGGTTAACACTCAGTATGACCTTGCAGCCCACGAGCCCGGCCATTGATGCAGGTGATCCAAATAGTTTTCCTGCAACAGATCAGAGGGGGATGGCCCGTCCCCAAGATGGAGACTTAAACGGAATTAGCTTGCCTGACATTGGTGCGTATGAACGTCAAGTCTTCGTGTATGTCGTTACTAAGACGGCGGACACTAGTGACGGAAGCTGTAGTGAAGATTGCAGTCTGCGCGAGGCTCTGACAACGGTAAATGCTTCGACAAACCCCGACAACGCAGTTGTTTTCGATCCGGCAGTCTTTTCCTCCGTTCAGCAGATCACATTAGGCGGAACTGAGTTATCGATAGTTGGTGGTAGAACCGTTGCGATTCTTGGACCAGGTTCGAATCTGTTAACTGTATCAGGCAATAATGCGAGCCGTGTATTCACATTTCGCGCGAACGCAATGGCTTCGTTAAACGGACTAACGGTAAGCAATGGTAACGGTGCGGGTGCCATCAATAGCGGCTTTGGAGGCGGCATCTACTCCGGAGGATTTGCCCTTAGCCTTTCGGACGTTAAGGTCTCTGACAATGTGGCTGAAAATGGAGGCGGACTCGCATCGCTCGCAGGCACGACACGGATCAAGGAATTGCACTTAACTCAAAATTCGGCCGCTAATAATGCGGGCGGTATTTTTGTCAATGTGACGGCAGCACTATTTCTAGAATCATCGACCGTATCGATGAACACGGGCAGCGGCAGCGGCGGGATAGACAATCGTGGTAATACACAGATCCTCAGAACCAAGATCGAAGGTAACTTTGGCCACGGTATCCAGAATTTCAGCGGCGGAACGCTTAGCCTTATCGAATCGACGGTGAGCAGCAATCAAATCATCAACGATAGCGGAGCCGGCATTTATAACTTCGGCAACCTCATCGTGCGCAATTCTACGATTGACCGAAACCGTGCCAGTTCAGTCAGCTACGGAGGGGGAGTTTACAATTCGGGAACGTTGTCGATGATCAATTCAACGGTGAGCGGAAACGTCGCTCGGGATTCCGGCGGAGTTCACAATCAAGGTGTTTTGTCGTTGACCAATTCAACAATCGCGTTTAATTCTGCCACTGGATGCTGTGGAGGCGGAATCGTAAATGGTGGCACCGGGATTATCACGGCAAAAAACTCTATTATTGCGAGGAATTACTCGGCAAATGGTACAGCTCCTGATTTTCAGGGATCCGTAAACTCGCAAGGATACAATTTACTCTCTAATGCCAATGGCACGACGGTAACGGGAACCACAACCGGGAATCTTCTAAACGTCGACCCTTTGCTCGATCCTATACTTCGATCGAACGGTGGTCCGACTAAAACGCATTCACTGAGCCGAACGAGCCCGGCGATCGATCAGGGAGCAAGCGTAAGTCCGGCAAACTTGACTGATCAACGCTTGTTGGCGCGGCCATATGACTTCACGTCGATCGGTAACGCAGTCGGTGGAAACGGTTCGGATATTGGAGCTTATGAACGTCAGGCAAATGACTCGAACGTTCCAACAGACTTTGACTTTGATGGTGATTCGAAGGCGGATTTTGCGGTGTACCGGCCTGCGGGCGGTGACTGGTGGCGGTTGAACAGCGGGACGAACTATGCGACGTAC
>CAYTDJ010000516.1:0-2245 GCA_964436265.1 uncultured Chloracidobacterium sp.
AAAGTCCAAAAAAATGCATTTTATCGGTATCGGCGGTATCGGGATGAGCGGTATCGCGGAGGTGCTTTGCAATCTCGGTTTTGAGGTTTCGGGGTCTGATATCAAGCGGTCTAAAAATACCGATCGACTTGAGGAACTTAACGGTGTGAAGATCTTTGAAGGCCACGCGGCAGAGAACGTCGGCGAGGCGCAGGTCGTTGTTTATTCTTCAGCTGTCAAGGATGACAACCCCGAGGTAGTGATCGCAAAGGAAAAGGGAATTCCGGTCATTCCAAGAGCCGAAATGCTTGCAGAATTGATGGTGCTGAAACCATACGCAGTAGCCGTCTCCGGAACTCACGGGAAGACATCTACGACCTCAATGGTCGCAACGATCCTCGGCCATGCGGGTGTCGATCCTACCACGGTCGTCGGCGGTGTCGTAGAGTCGCTCGGGTCGAACGCACGGCTTGGACATTCTGACTGGTTCGTAACCGAGGCCGACGAGAGTGATCGTTCATTCCTGATGCTATACCCGACAATCGCCGTTGTCACCAACATCGACAAAGAGCACATGGAATCGTACAAGGGTATGGATGACGTGGTGCAATGTTTCACCGATTTCGTCAATAAGGTGCCATTTTTCGGGGCTGCGATCATTTGCTTGGATGACCCGAACGTTCAGTTGATCATTCCACATATCAAACGCCGACGTGTAACTTACGGGATGACGGCACAAGCCGATATTTCGGCTCATAACATCACTTACAATGACCATTTCGGTTCACATTTCACGGTTTGGAAAGGTGACGATGTCCTCGGAGATATAGACCTACCGGTACCAGGCAAACACAATGTGTACAATGCCTTGGCGGCTACAGCTGTCGGCCTTGAGCTCGACGTTCCTTTCGAGAAGATCGCAGAGGCATTTGCGCGTTTCAAGAACGCGAACCGGCGTTTTCAGTTTAAGGGAGAAGCGCGAGGAATTACAGTGGTCGATGATTACGGCCATCACCCGACCGAGATCCTCGCAACGCTTGCGGCCGCAAAGAACGGATCGGGAGGCAAGCGGACCGTGGTCGTTTTCCAGCCTCACCGCTTCACGCGAACACAGGAACTGTTCGACGAATTCGCACTGGCCTTCAATAATGCGGACGTTCTCTTCGTCCTGGATATTTATGCAGCAAGTGAAACGCCGATCGAAGGCATAAATGCTGAGGTGTTGACCGAGAACATAAAGAAGTACGGCCACAAGAACGTGACCTACATCGGGGATATTGAGAATGCCTCGGAAAAAGTGATCCCGATACTTCAGGATGGCGATCTTTTGATAACACTCGGTGCAGGAACCGTTACCAAACTGTCGGATGAGATCCTAGAGAAACTAAAGAAATAGAAAGGATGGCGAAAAAGGGAAAAAGACCGACTGCCCGAAGTCGTTCCAAGCGGGGCGAAAAGGAACTCACGCGTGTGAAGAAACGCGGCGGCCGCAGGAGCGTTTTGGATGTTCTTGGTGACAAGGTGGTTCCGTTGTCGATCGGTGCCGTGATCATCGTTTGCTTGGCTCTCGTTGTATTTGTTACTTACGACTCGGTATCTGCCTCCAACTTCTTTGTGCTAAAGACAATTGAGGTCAATGGAACCGATAGGGCCTCAAGATCCGATATCGAAAAGATAGTGCGATCGAATGCCGAATTGCCCGGGGTGTGGAATGCCGACTTGCTGGAAATAAAGCAAAAGATCGAGAAAGTGACATTCGTGAAAACAGCTGCCGTAACCCGAGATCTTCCAAACGGAATACGTGTAAAGATCAATGAACGAACTCCTGTCGCAATAGTCAAATTGGGCGGCAAGGACTTCCTCGCCGATGGCGAGGGTGAAATACTTGCGCCAGCCGAAACGAGTGAAAAAAACCTGCCGTTCGCTATGCTCGGCTGGAACGAAGAGAAAAGTGAAAGAGCCCATAAAGAAAATCTAGAGAGGCTAAAGGTCTACCAGAAGATGATCGCCGAATGGAGAGATTATGATCTTGCTTCTCGCGTCCGTTCGGTTGACCTTGCGGATCTACGCGAACCAAAAGCGACACTAGAGGATTCCGGATTACCAGTGACCATCATGTTAGGACGAGAGAATTTCGGCCAACAGCTGTCTAACGGGATCAAAGCGATAGTCGGGAAAGGGAATATGTTCGAGGGAGTGAATCTGGTAGGTCAGAACATGGTTTTAGTTCCAAGGAAACAACGATACAAATATGAGTCGTGACATT
>CAYTDJ010000517.1:0-2241 GCA_964436265.1 uncultured Chloracidobacterium sp.
GATAAGCGAATATCCGCCACCTTTCGTTATCCTGTACATCTCTTTCAAACCGGCGATGTCGTCATCCAGGTGTTCGACAACATCGAGCGCAGTAGTGATGTCGAATGTTTCGTCCGCGTAGGGGAGCGATTCGGCAAGGCCTTTCTGAACGGTCAAGCCCTTTCTCCGACAGAATTCCAGCGCTTCGTCTGATACATCGACGCCCTCGGCCGAGCCGAATTGCGAGAGCATTTCCAGGTTGGCACCCGTACCGCAGCCGACGTCCAAGATGCGAAACGGAACGCGGACGCCTTCGCCCGCATCAAGCTCGTGAACGATCGATCGCAAAAAAGACTCAAGGATCGCCCGGCGGCCGACGAACCACCAATGCGAGTCCTCTACGCGGTCCATGATCGCGTAGGTGTGCTGCTGCATTTCCTGTGGCAGTGCCGTGCTCATACAAGAAAGTTTGCCACGAATTACACGAATTTCACTAATTGGTGCCAATTTTTCAAATGCTCAAGCTAACCTGACTCCTTCAAGACTTGCGCTTCTTAATTGATGAAATTCGTGCAATTCGTGGCTAATTTACTTCTGCCTCAACCCCAAAAGTTCGCTCGCCCGCGGGCCCTGGTTTCCGTCAGGTGTAAGGCCATAACTGTCGCAGAGGCGTTTGTGTATGCCTTCGTGGCTTACGAAACAAGGACCGCTTTCATTGCGGCCGAGTATCATCAGGCCAATGCCTTCGTCGATGTACTCGGGCTTATCTATGCAGAGCATATAATCGCCTGCGATCAGGTGTGCTTCGAGTTCGAGTTCGTAAAGCGTCGGATCGAAAATGCTAAGCGGGTTAATGTCAGCGTTTGAAAAGCTTTCTATCGTACGGGCAAAGTCGTATGCATGGCGGCCTTCGTGGACGAACGTGCCTTCGCAGCCTCGCTGCCCGCCGGTGTCGATCGTCTCTTCGGCGATCGCTATGTATATTTCGCCTAAGGCGTCTCGCAGACCTAAATGTTCTTCCTCGATCTTCTCGTTCGTCTGCGCCGGGTCGATCAATCCCGTGATGCCGGAGGCATTGATCTCGCTCACCGGACGCACACGCACCAGCATATCCGATTTCAGAATGTGCTTCGCTATCTCCTTTTGCAGATCGGTCCCTTTGTCCAAGATCGTGTCAAACGCATCCTCGACCGATCGGCGATATTTCTTGTGTATGTCTCTATCGAATCTCATTAAGGCCTTTTAAGACATGATGAGGAAAATATACAGGATGGCGAATCAGATTTGGTCGACGCTACGCGCATAGATCATGTTCATCCTGTAGGTTTTGTTAGAATCACCGTCCAGTCACCGATGCATCTCTCACAATCGTCCGAACCCACACCAGCTATTGCTGTTGTGCCATATGATCTCGACGTCTTCCGCTTTCACCTCTTTCCACCATTCCTCAAATTCTTCTTTAGAGATATAGAAAGCAGTCGGTGCTACGAGGTGGTCAAAAACTATATTGTGCTGCTCGCGCCAGCCGAAGCTGCCGAGGTGGTTTAGATAGTCGTTGTAGAACAGCTTCTTCGCGACGGGTTTCGCCGCGATGTTAGCAGGCCGATAGACGAGCTTTGTCGTCAGGAACAGCGAGAGCGTTGGCAGTTTCGATAGCTGATATAGCATCGGCTGGCTGATCTTCGAGGTAAAGCCTTCGCGGATCGGGTTGACGTATTTCGTGATCCACTCGTTGTTCTCGGCTCCGTAGACCCACGCGGAAATATGTCCGCCTTTCTGCACTTTCGACGCGAGTGAGAGAAACGCCTTTTTCGGATCGGGCGTATGATGCAGCACACCTACGCTGAATGCGTAATCGAACGTACGCTTCAGCGGCAGCTTGAAAATGTCGCACTGAACTATGTGTGCGTTCGGCAGATGGCGCGTCAACGCGAACGCTGATTCGACACCGTCGCCAAGGTCGATTCCGACAACGTCTTTTGCTCCCCATTCCGCCGCGAGTTTCGTATGACGGCCCTTACCGCATCCGCCTTCGACGACCGTTTTGCCCTCGAAAAACTCAGGCTTCACCGGCTGCAGCCATCCGAGAAACTGGTCGAGATATTTCGGGTCTTCCTGCGTAAAATGCGTCCATTGCCAGCCGAAGTTCTCTGCCGTCTCGGCCTTGTCAGCCTCGATCTTGCCAAGATCTGCAAATCGCGGCACACCGCGAACAACCTTGTACTCACGCGAGCACTTCTTGCACGTCAGCACGCCCTCGAT
>CAYTDJ010000518.1:0-2239 GCA_964436265.1 uncultured Chloracidobacterium sp.
AGAGGGTGATAAAGAAATTGGCCGACATGAAATTTGGCCAGGAAATAAGAGAGGAACTGTCGGCTGAACATCAGGCGAAGCGCGGAACTCCGACAATGGGCGGGATCTTGATCCTTGGGTCTGTTTTTGTTTCTACGTTGCTATGGGCACGTCTCGACAGCGTATTTCTGTGGCTTGCCCTTGGAGCGACGACCCTGTTTGGGCTGGTTGGATTTGCGGACGACTGGATAAAGATCGTCAAAAAACGCTCGCTCGGATTGACCGGAAAGCAGAAACTCGCAGGGCAATTGGTAACCGCCTTGGTAGTTTGGGGAGTTTTGTATTTTGCGACGAATTATTCCTGGAACCTGAGTATTCCGTTCCTGAAGGACACAGCCGATCCCAACGGGATCAGCGTGATCCCGCCTTTGGTTTATTTGGTGTTCATTATTTTCATTTTGCTCGGTTCTTCGAATGCGGTTAACCTCACGGACGGCATGGACGGACTTGCATCCAGCGTTACGTTCATTGCAATGGCCGCCTTGACGGCATTGACATATGTCGCGAGCGATCGACGCTGGGCGGAGTATCTTGATATCACACATAATCCTGCGTCGGCAGAATTAACGGTTTTCTGTGGTGCAATGGTCGGTGCCAGTCTCGGATTCCTCTGGTATAACGCGCCCCCGGCGGAAGTGTTCATGGGCGATGTCGGTTCACTTGCCATTGGCGGGGCACTAGGCACTGTTGCCATCTTGACGAAACAAGAATTCCTCCTGCCGTTTATCGGCGGTGTATTTATCATAGAGGCAATGTCGGTTATGTTGCAGGTCGGTTACTTCAAATTCACGAAGAGGACCGCAGGAGCCGGAAAGCGAATTTTTCTTCAGGCTCCGCTGCATCACCATTTTCAGCTTTCAGGGTGGAAAGAACCTAAGATCGTATTTCGGTTCGTTATCGTAGCGATCTTGTTCGCGTTGCTCAGTCTTTCTACATTGAAGCTTCGTTAATAGAGCAAGCGGTATGGAGAAAACACAGATCGGGGATATTCGAGTATTGTCGAGGGAACGTCTAAGTTGTTCATTGTACAGGGAATAGAGGGTTGGTGAGTTTGCGCCACCCTTTGCGCCGGCGCAGGTGGCGCAAGTGGCGCAGGATTTGGTTATGCAGATCGAAGGGAGAAAAGCACTTGTTTTGGGTGCAGGAAGATCCGGCATAGCATCGGCAGAATTCTTGGCCGATCGCGGTGCGACGGTTGCCTTGCACGATAGAAAACCTGTCGAAGATCTCTCCGATGCAGCCAGATCTTTGAAAGAAACCCACAAGGTAGGGTTGATCGGTGGTGATCTGCCTTCATGGCTGCTCGATCAGATCGATCTGGTCATTATTTCGCCCGGCGTTCCGACGAACACTATCCCTGCACGATATGTTGACCGAAAGGACGGTGAAGTGATCGGCGAGGTCGAGTTGGCCTATCGGTTCATGAAAGGCCGGATCGTCGGGATAACCGGTTCGAACGGCAAGACTACGACAACGACATTGATCGGGGAATTACTGAAGAATTCCGGCATTGAAACGCAGGTCGGCGGCAATATCGGTACTCCGCTTCTAGAACTTGCGTCTACTTCGACTGACGAATCATGGACCGTTGCCGAACTTTCGAGCTTTCAGCTTGAAACGATCAAGGATTTTCACGCGAATGTAGCGATCTGCCTGAACGTCACGCCGAATCATCTTGACAGGTACGACTCGTTTACCGATTACGCCGCGGCAAAGCATCGCATTTTCATGAACCAAACATCGGACGATGTCGCGATCTTGAATGCAGATGATGAGATAACTGCGAGTTGGGCAAGCGGACTGAAAGCTAACGTTTCGTTGTTCAGTGTGAAACGAGAACTCGATGAAGGCCTCTTTCTTCGAGGCCGTGAACTTGTATGCAGATCAAGCGGAAAGGAAAAGGTCCTGACTACGCGTGACGAGATATTTCTGCGCGGGCTTCACAATGTCGAAAACGTGCTTGCGTCACTAGCCGCCGGTTTGGCGTGCGGTGCATCGCCGGAATCAATGCGTAAGACCATCGCGGATTTCAAAGGCGTTGAGCACCGGATCGAATTTGTCAGGGAGATCGACGGAGTCAGTTTCTACAATGACTCGAAAGCGACCTCGGTTGACGCTACGCTGAAAGCGCTGGAAGCCCTGTCTGAAAGTGACGGAAAAGTCGTGCTGATACTTGACGTCCGCGGCAAAAATACCCCAT
>CAYTDJ010000519.1:0-2239 GCA_964436265.1 uncultured Chloracidobacterium sp.
AATAGCCCCTTTCTCTTTAAAGGTCGGTGTTTTTAGTATTGCCTGGCTCGGCCATCTTGTACGCGGCATTTGCCTCAGGATATCTCTTCAATTGGCGGTAAGTGCTCGCAAGGTTCGCCTGCGCCTGATAGTTTTCAGGTTCGATCTTCACCACCTGTTGATATGCCGTCAAGGCGTTTGTGTAATCCTCGCGGTTATAGTAAGTCACTCCGAGATCGAACCATGCTCCGGCATAATTTGGATCGATCCTGACAGCGTCCTTGTAGGCCGCGATCGCCTTATCCTGCTGGTTGGTCTTCCCGTAGATCACCGCTTTCTGATAGAAGGCTTGGGCGTTTTGGGGCTCGGATTTGAGAATGTTGTCAAAAGCCGCGAGAGCCTCGGGATTTCTATCCTGTTTGGAAAGGATCACGGCCCGTGCAAATCGAGCCTCCGAGCTGTCAAACCCCGCAGCTTCCGCTTTTGACAGATACGTCTCCGCCTCGATCACTTTACCGGCCTGTGCGTATGCAAGGCCCAACGGCATATAAAGGGAAGAAAATTCCGGTTCGAGTTTCAGTGCCGCCTCGTAGTTCACGATCGCCTCGTCATTACGGCCATTTGCATCGTGGATCTCACCGATCTTCGCAAAGGCTACTGCATTGGTCGGGTCGAGCTTGACCGCCTCATTGAAATAGACCAACGCCGCCTGATTGTTGCTTTCACCTGCCGTTTCGATCCCTACCGCCGTCAGCGCCTCGCTCAAGCCTTCGATCGCCTCTGCATTCTTTGGATTTGCCTTAAGCGCCTCGCGATAATTGACGATGGCTCCGGCGGTTTGGCCCTTTTCCATTTGCGTTTCTGCCTGCGCGGTCAGTGTGTTCGAGAGTTTTAGCTTGGCATTACGCTCACGAGCTCGGGCTCGGGCGATAGCAGCGGCGCGTGCCTTAGCGGCATCAGCTTTCTTCTTCCTGGCATTTGCAACCTGAGTCATAATGCGATCCCTTCGGGCCGAAGCACTCGCTCCGCTCGCTCGAAATGACCTGACCGCCCCTTTTGCCTGCGGCTGTTTACGCGAACCGCGAAAAACAAACACGCTTGCTCCACCCGCGAGATCGTCGTTCGGCACGAGGTCAGTCGCCCTGGTATCGACAACCAGGCCGCTAAAAACGAATGAAAAAAGCAAAAATGACGAAAAGATGAATTTCAGCAGTTGGGATCTGTAAAACATAGCTACCTCTCTATCTTGGCCGCGACGAATAACGGCAGGCTGGGCTTAAAATTATACCCTAGGTTGACGGTTCGATTCGATACTTTTTGCTTATGCGCGAAGTATCTTAACTAAAATGAACCGACAAAAATCGGTTCCGTTTGAAGCGCAACATCGAACTTCTCCAACACTACGCGTCGGATCTCGTCCTTTAGGCTAATGACCTCTTTGGCCGTTGCTCCGCCACAATTAACGATCGCGAGCGAATGCTTCCTCGAGATGCCCGCGTTTCCCATGCGAAAACCCTTTCTGAAACCTGCCTGCTCGATCAACCAGGCCGCAGGTATTTTTACCGTCTCATCATCAACGCGAAAGTACGGAACTTTTTCTATCCCAAAGCGACCGGCGATTTCCTCGATGGCATTCTTCGAAACGAGCGGATTCTTGAAAAACGACCCCGCGCTTCGGGAGTTCGGATCATCAGGGTCGATCACCATCGATTTCTCACGTCGGATCTCAATTACGGCGTTTCTTAATTCGTCCAATTCAGGCGTTCGACCGGCAAAACGCTCCGCGAGGTCTTTATAAGCGATTCTTGGCTCACCGCCTTTTTCGAGCTCAAACTCAACCGCTGTTACAATATATCGGTCTCGCATCGTCGAATTGAAGATACTCTTCCGATACTCAAATCCGCATTCCGCATTCGAAAGCTCAACAAATTTCAGCTCTGTCCGATCAAAACACCTGACGAACCGGATCGTCTCCGAAACTTCCTGCCCATAGGCGCCGACATTTTGGACCGGCGTTCCTCCCACATAGCCCGGTATCCCGCTGAGGCATTCGATCCCGGCAAGCCCTCGCTCTACACAGACGGCAACGAACCCGTCCCAATCCTCACCAGCAGCGGCCCTGACCAGCACGCGGCCGCCTCCATCCCTATTGAATTCGATCCCTTTCAGACCTATCTGAAGCACAAGTCCTTCAAATCCCTGGTCCGAAACGACGATGTTGCTGCCGCCCCCGAGAATGAACAACGGGAAACTGTTTTCT
>CAYTDJ010000520.1:0-2236 GCA_964436265.1 uncultured Chloracidobacterium sp.
GACACGCGGATTTTCAGTCCGCTGCTCTACCAACTGAGCTACCTGGCCGAACTCGTATTGAACCTACGAGCAAAACTTGAGTTTAGAAAAGGGCGGAACTTATGTCAAATCATTTCGAACTAGCCCGGTTCACAAGCTGTTGACCAATTAAAAATATGTTGACAATCAATTTGTGCGACCTATAATCGACATTTGCCGGACGTTAGCCTATGACGTTCCAGCAAACCTTCCGAAAACCGTTTGATACCTGCCCGTGCCGGTTCGGACGCCGTCGCTGACCTCCAGAGACGCTACATTCGAGCCGGCACAGCTATATTTAAATTAAGAGGTACTTGTTAATGAGAAGATCAATTATCACCGCGGCTGCGTTTTCAACATTGTTTCTGAGCGGTTGCGGAGGTGCGGGCGGCACCAATTCAAATGTCGCGAATTCGAACAACAACACCAACGGGAACGGATTGCAGAAAGTCGACGCTAACAACCTTCCGCCTGGACTTTCCGCAAGCCCGATCACTCCCACTGCGAATGCGACGCCGGGAATTCCAGCTCCTGCAAATGCAAATGTTCCGAAGGGAGCAACACCGACGCCGGGTATTCCTGATCCGAAGGACATTGGAAAACCGCTGAAGCCCGGAGCTACTCCGACGCCCGGAATCCCCAGTCCCGAGGAGATCCGTCGCCAGTTGCAGCAGCAGCGTCCCTCAAATGTTAATACGCCCGGGCCGCCGCCTAGTGATGGTTCAATGATGAAGAGCAGAAAAGAGCAGAGGCCGGTAAACCGGCCATAGCATGAGAAAGGGGAAGCAAACTCGCTTCCCCTTTTCGGTTACGCTTGTGCCGCTTCGGCTTTTGTCATGCCCAAGGCGGACTTTACATCTTCCTCGATCCTTTCACGAATATCTACCTTTTCCTTCAGCAGGTTCTTTACGTTTTCACGTCCCTGGCCAAGACGCTCACCTTTGTAGGAAAACCACGCACCGCTTTTCTCCACGACGCCGTTATTTGCTGCCAGATCGATAAGATCACCCTCACGCGAGATGCCTTCGCCGTACATGATGTCGAATTCTGTCTCGCGAAACGGCGGCGCACATTTGTTCTTAACCACTTTCACTCGTGTTCTGTTGCCGACCACACGATCACCTTCCTTTATTGCTCCTATCCGGCGGATGTCGAGTCGGACGCTGGCATAGAACTTCAACGCCTTTCCTCCGGTGGTAGTCTCCGGAGAACCGAAGAAAACTCCGATCTTTTCACGCAGTTGGTTGATAAAAATAAAGGTCGTCTTTGAACTCGAAACGATAGCGGTCAGCTTTCTCAATGCCTGCGACATCAGGCGAGCCTGCAAACCCGGAAGAGAATCGCCCATTTCTCCGTCGAGTTCTGCTCTGGGAACAAGTGCAGCAACCGAATCGATCACGATCACATCGACGCTGTTCGATCGAACCAGCGTTTCAGCGATCTCGAGAGCCTGTTCACCTGAATCCGGCTGCGAGATAAGCAGATCGTCGATGTTAACTCCCAGTTTTCCAGCATATTCCGGATCCATCGCGTGTTCGGCGTCGATGTAGGCGGCAATTCCACCCGCCTTTTGAGCAGACGCAACGACCTGCAGCGCAAGTGTCGTCTTTCCTGAGCTTTCGGGCCCATAGATCTCAATTATCCTTCCGCGAGGCATACCGCCGACGCCTATCGCGGCATCAAGGCTCAGGCAGTTTGTTGAAATAGCCCCTGCATCTTCGTGCGGCCTTTCGCCTAGACGCATTATCGAGCCTTTTCCAAATTTCTTTTCGATCTGAAGCAGTGCAGATTCGATCGCTTTTGCTTTATCCATATTGAGTTTGCGGGAACCTCCAGTTTCGTTGCGTATGCGGACTACTGTGATAATATCACGGTGATGCGTTTATAGCAACGCGTCTTATAGATGCAACAAGCCGATCTTTTGTTCAAATCTTGGGAACAGGATCGGATCGATGCGACATTTGATTTGACCAAGTGTAGATCAAGAACGGTGTCTTATCAATCGCGATCTTTTGCTTTCGCAATTGTGGCCCATACGATCGAAAACATTCAGGTCAAGGATATCGTAGTTACTTGCTAAGGGAATTGAAAAACGGTTAGAGTGGGCTGGGATATTGTGAAAGACCTTGCCGAATTGGTCGGCCAAACCCTTGACGAAAAATACCGGATCGAGCGGGAGCTCGGGCGCGGCGGCATGGGTACCGTGTACCTTGCGATT
>CAYTDJ010000521.1:0-2231 GCA_964436265.1 uncultured Chloracidobacterium sp.
GTTCCCATGAGTTAGATTCATCTACGGCTTCCTTGTAGTCGTTGAAACCGACCGGTATCGCACGTTCGATCTCCTGTCGAAATGCGGCCATCTTTCGATCGAGGATACCGCTCTTGAACGGCGTTTTAACAGCCATCATTCCGCAGCCGATGTCCACACCGACCGTCGCGGGGATAACGGCGTCCTTGGTCGCGATGACCGATCCGACCATCGAACCTTTCCCAAGGTGAGCGTCCGGCATCAGAGCCACGTGCTTGTAAAGGCACGGCAGACGCGAAACGTTGCGGAGCATTGCATGTTCCTGCTCGTCCATTCCGTGGGTAACCCACGAAAGAACGTCGGATTCAGCCCCGCTGATATTTAGCTTTTTGTATGGCATTACTTCTCCTATTTTACCTTTCATTTATCTAAACTGGCCGACCGGGTGAGATTCGAACTCACGTTCCCTCGCTTAAAAGGCGAGTGCCTTGGCCAACTTGGCTACCGATCGGGAAGGCAAACGCGGAGCGGAATTTGTATCGTCGGGCAAAGGACGAACAGGTTCTTTGCGAACCAAGGTATGTATGAATGCGATCCCTTGCCCTCGCAATCTCCGCTTCTAACCGCGTTTGTTGTGGTAAGACTTCTAGATCTTTGAAAACCAAATACTGCGATCCATTGCCGGCCGCCTCCGAGGTGAAGCGGCCGGATGCGCTGTGGGAGCTTAGTGAACGGCAGTTGAAACTCGAGTGTGCTGCGGGATAGCCATGCGAGCGTTGATGACCTCAACCTCGATCTCTATGGCCCGCTTAAACTCGTTGATCACCTCGGCAAGAGTTCTGATCTTGTAGAGGCTGTTCTCACGTTCGTCGACTGTACTTAGATCGAAGTAGAGTTCGATCTCGTCATTGCAATCAGCGATCTTTAGTGAGATCTCATGCCATTCGTCTGAGTTATTGCAGCAAACATGTTTTTCACGAGCGTCTTCGACGATCGCGATAACATACGCTCGCAAATTACTGAATTTGTTGAGGAACTCGCGTCGCTCAACGTGATATTTCTTGCTCATATCTTTTCCTCAAATGTTTGTTGAAAGTCTGTGGTTTCGGTTTCAAACGCGACTTTCAGGAATCTAGGAAGAGCTGATAAGTCACGTTGCGATTCGGTTGCAACTCTTGAGTGCGAACATTGTGTTTTTCTCCTTTTTGTTCTTTAAATTGGGATCGGGATCCGAGATCGATCTCAGGCCCGAAATGGTACACGCGAAAGGATTCGAACCTTTAGTTTCCGGTTTCTAAGACCGGTGCCTTTGCCGATTTAGCCACGCGTGCTTTTTGAGTCTGGTCAGAGCGGCAGGATTTGAACCTGCGAATACTTGCTCCCAAGGCAAGCCCGTATAGCCTCTGCGGAACGCTCTGTTGAATATTTGGCTTCGGGGAAAGGATTCGAACCTCTATTTGCTGGTTCAGAGCCAACCGTCCTGCCGATTAGACGACCCCGAATCGATTTTGGATTTGGGATTGCCGAATTTGGATCTTTTCTGCTATCGATCGCAATCCAAAATCGGCAATCCGAAATCTAAAATTGGCAGAGACGGAAGGACTCGAACCTACAACCTGCTGATTCGTATTCAGCTGCTCTGATTCCGATTGAGCTACGTCTCCAAGGCAGTGATGAGTGACAGTTGATGAATGACAAGTGACGAGAGACATGTACGAACTCCGATCTCTCGCCACTTGTCTCTCATCACTCGTCTCTAAAATTACGGCTATTCAGTTGTCAAACATCAAAAGTAAAAGGAGCGGCTACGTCGGGCTTCCAATATCCCGGGCGTAACCGCTCCTAAAAATCTCTGGACGATCGAGTCGTCCAACTTTCGATGTTTCGGGAGCGGGAACGCCGCTCCCGCTGTGTCAATCTAGCTTTTCAGTGCGATCGAGATCGCGCTGTTTCGGTTGATAATTTGGTTGTTCGAGGCCATCGCAGACCGATCCGCTCCAGGCAAAGCCGAACCGCGTTTCGTTTACGGTCGGCGTGCCTGCAAAGGCTGTCGTGCTGTTTATCGATCTTCGAATCACAAATTTATCTCCAAAAAATACTTCGCCCGTTATGAGCGAAGTTTGGATTATAAGCACAGCTCTAAATTGGCTGTCAAGAGTTTTTTTTGGAACTTATCTCCAAGCCATTAAGTTTTATCAAAAATGCCGGTAGCCTTTTGCGGGCAGCAATTCTGTCTTTCCACCGCGTACTAC
>CAYTDJ010000522.1:0-2230 GCA_964436265.1 uncultured Chloracidobacterium sp.
AAACCTTCGACAAGGCAAGGGAATATTCAGAAGAACTCGACAACATACACCGTGACGCTTTCTTCGCGGCCGTCTCGGTCGGATTTCTCCGTGCCGGCAGCCAGGACCTTGCGGACCGCACGCTTGACCTCGTCAAGGACAAGACTCAGATCGCTTCCTGCCTTCTCGGGCACGCGCGTCTTTACTGGTCGAATGATGCAAAGGAAGACGCTATGGAATCGCTCGAAGAGGCATATGCGATGCTGAGGTCGCAGAGAGAAAACGAGACTAGAAGCAGCAAAGATCGTTTCCGGCTTTTCGGGTCGATCGCCACTCAGTATGTTCTGTTCGGAAAGGGAGAACGTGCCATCGAGATCGCCGAGCAGATCGAGGACGAGAACGAAAGCATGACGGCTCTCGCACAGGTCGCGGCATTGCTGGCCGATAGCGGCAGCGACGAACTCTCTCGGCGGGCCGTGAATGCGATCCCTGAGGACGCGAACCGCACATTCGCTCTAATAGGTATGAGCGATGCAAAAGCCGGAACCGAGCAAAAGGAAGCTGCCGTCGAGTTGCTCGACGAAGCAATGCATCTCGCCGAAACAGTTCCTCAGCTTTCGTCGCGTGCGTCCGCTTACAATGAGATCGCGGCTCGATTTGCCAAACTTGAGGATGACGCTCGGCTCGAGACCGCCATTCACGGCAGTTTCGAATCGATCGCCGCACTTCGCGACGACAGCATAAAGGCCGCTTCTCTTGCCGAACTTTCAGCGATCGCAGAGGAGCTCGAACTAGCTCCGGGCGAAAACGAGATCGCCTATCTTAGTAAGTTCGTGGCCGACGCTACAAGGAATTAAAGATCACTCGCGATCAGATCTTTAAGATCATCCCTGCGGCGGATCAGTTCCGGTTCGCCGTTCTTGTTGATCAGTACAACAGGCGGGAGGAATCGGCCATTGTATTGACTGGCTTGGGCAAGCGAATACGCTCCGCAGTTGAGCAGGGCAAGCACGTCGCCAGGTCTCATGTCGATTGGGAGCAAACGATGTTCGGGCAGACGGCCGTGGCCTTCGTGGTCAAAATAAACGTCGCCGCCGTCACAAAGCGGGCCGGCGAGTTTATATGGAGTTTCGTGCGGTTCACCAGTCCGCTCCGCCGATATCATATGGTAATACCACTTGTAGGTTTCCATCGACAGCAAGATGTTGAAGCCGGCGTCGGTGAGCAGCCAGTTATCTTCAGTGGATAGCGGCTCGTGGATAGTAGATAGTTCCTCATTGTTGATCTGTCCATTGTCCTCCGTCAATTGTCCATTGTTGACGGGTCGCGTCTTTTGGTTTCGGATCGTCGTGAGGCAAACTCCGGCGTCGGCGATGATGGCGCGGCCGGGTTCGAGCAGCAAGGTAAGCTCGTCAAATAGATGCTCGGATTCACAGTCGCGGGCGAATTGCCGTGCTTCATTCCACGCTTCACCAACCGCGTCGGCCGGTTCGAAATCCGCCGAAAACATTTCTCGCTGTTCTGCCGGGAACTCGTTCCCCTGCAAACCGTCGCGAAGGTAATTTACCGGAAAACCGCCGCCGAGATTAATGTGGTTGAGCCTGATCCCCGTAGAGTCATAGATCCGCATCATGCTGTCGGTCAGCATCCGGAAAGCTTCAACATAAGCTTGCGGTTCAGGGTTTTGCGAACCGATGTGAAGATGTATCCCGCTCAAATTCAGGTGCGGAGAGTCTTGGTATTTTACGAATGCCGAGAACGCCTCATCGGGCATCATCCCGAACTTCGATGTCAGCAACGCGGTCTGCAAACCCGAATGTGTTCCGGTCTTTATTTCCGGCACCATTCGAAGGCTGACATTGGCCTTTTTGCCAAGCCTCTTGGCCGTTTCCTCGATAAGCGACAGCTCATATAGCGAATCGACCTGGATCGCGTAGATCTCGTTTTCGATCGCGAGTTCGAGCTCCCAGATCTCCTTGCTGTTGCCGTTGAAATTTATCTGATCGCCGGTGAATCCTGCCTTCAGTGCTTTCCACAATTCGCCGCCGGAATTTACTTCAATATCGCAATCGGCGTCTTTCACTGCCCGCAAAATGCCCATCGTAGACATCGCTTTCGCGGCATAGCATAGCTTCAGCGGGCGATCTATTACGGTCGCGGCATTCTTGAGCCGTTCTATATTGTGACGAATGCGCGATTCGCTAAAGACGAACAGCGGCGTGCCGTGCTCGCGGGCAAGTTCGACCGCATC
>CAYTDJ010000523.1:0-2229 GCA_964436265.1 uncultured Chloracidobacterium sp.
CGAACGATCCCCACACCCCGTTTCTCGATCGCCTGGTGCAGAAGAGCAAAGGCCTTGCCATTCTCACGCAGTTGTGCATGTAACTCTGACAAGACAAGGGGCCTTACATATTCACGCTTTGCCTGGTCCTCAAGCGAACGCAAGCGGCGTCTAAGGAACCCATCCCATCCTTCCTTTTTGAATGTATCTTTCAGCTTATCTGACTCGGCCCGAGTGATCTGGCTTACGAGCAAAAATGCGGTTACGTACGCTTCGACAGCCTCAGGATGCATACCTTTTGCCGCATATGCATGAAACAGCATGTCATGGTCACCGCCCCAAGTCGGATCGAGATCAATATTCTTCTTAAGGATGGCAATTGCTTCGTCGTGACGTCCCGCAAAAATAGATATACGGCCGTTTATGTTCCTGCAGATACGGGACAGCGGGTCAAGTTCGATAGCTCGATAGATCGCTGCTTTCGCTTCATCGAAACGGCCCATTCCGGCGAGAAGCTCGGCGTACCACTGATATGCTTGGGCATAATTTGGATTCAGCTCGATCGCCCGCTTGAATTCGCGTTCCTTTTCGATCGGATCGATCAAAACTTCGGCGAGCGAAGCATGAGCCTCTGCCAGATCAGCGTCGAGCTCAACTGCTTTTAGTGCCGCCGCTTTTGCTTGTGGAATTGAGGCCGTCCGCGGCATCGCCCCCCAGTCGCCTAGTAACACATACGAATCCGCCAAGCCTGAGTGTGCAAGAGCAAAATCCGGATCAATATCGATCGCCTTTTGATAGTAGGCTATGGAGTTCTTGATATCCGGGATCGTTCGGCGGTTCGCAAAATATCGGCCTCGAAGATACAGTTCGTACGCTTCTTTACTTCCTGCATGATTTTCAGAAATGTATTTATCTCCGCGTTCTCGTGATTCAGGGCGAAGCAGTCCCGACACCCGTCTGGTTATCTCATTTTGCATCGAAACCAACTCTAACTGGTTGCTATTGAGCCGATCGCTAAGAAGGACATTACCTGATCTTGCATCAACCAACTCATAGCTGAGAGTGATTTGCCCATCGTTTGCCCGCATACGGCCAGTAAGTACAGCGTCCGCCGAAATTTCGCTTCCGATGGTCCTGGGATCAACGTCTTTGCCCTTATATTGAAAAACCGTGTTTCGGGCTTTGACCGAAATTCCCGGCACCTTGGAAAGTTCTCTTATGAGCGTTTCAGTTACACCTTCGGTCAAATACTCAACCTCAGCTTCTTTGCTTTCGTTCACGATCGGAAGTACCGCGATAGAAGTGATCTGTTGTCGACCATCCTCCGCGGGACCGCGGTTGAGGAGATATATCCCGATTGTTAGACCAGCCGCGATGACCAAAAGAACCGTTGCAATTAGTAGTTTGCGGCCTTGAAATCGCGACGTTCTAGTGGAGCAAACGTTGTCACTGTTTCGACCAGAAGTGCCGCCTAAAGAAGCATCCGCCGAGATCCGCGAACTTTTGGCTTCAACTTCACGAATTAACCCGCTTGGGTTTGCGTTTCCGTTAGTTCGGTACGGATCATTCGCATTATCTAAATTCTTTTTAACATCGGCGACGAGTCGATAGCCGACTTTTGGGAAAGTCTCGATCTTCGCGGAACCACTTCCGTCCAAGGCAAATATCTTCCGGAGATTCGAAATATGAACAGATAGGTTGGCCTCTTCGACAAACGAATCTCTCCAAACCTCATTCATCATCCTTTCCTTTTCAACGACTTGGTTTCGGTTCTCCAGCATGAATACCAGGAGCTCGAAAGACTTAGGCGGAAGTTTGACCAACTCGCCATCGTGCAACAGCAACCGTTGGGCTGTGTCCGCCCGGAACGAACCGAATTCATATAAGTTGTTGACGTTATTGGACATCAGAAAGGCCATGGGGCCATTTTCAAAAAATTTACCGAATATTTAGGTTTTCTAAAGGACGCTGGGCAGCCAGAGCATCAAGATGACCGAGAAAGGCGAACCTGATGAACAGGAATTCAATATCCAGATCCATTTAGAACTGCGAAGCGTTCTTAATATGTCGCGTTAGACGAAGTTAATCCAAACGCGTCCGATTGGCAACAAATTTTTTCAATCTGTCTCGGACGACCGGCTTGGTATCCGGCTCAACAGTGCCGACTACAACAGGCCGGTGTGCGGTCGATAAGAAAATTGGAGAAATCAATGAAAATTATCTTGCTGTTCGTTGGATTATTAACGGCTG
>CAYTDJ010000524.1:0-2220 GCA_964436265.1 uncultured Chloracidobacterium sp.
TAATGCAGACGGGAAGATCGACACCGTCGTCGGTGACACTGATGGTGACGGAATCGTCGATACGGGCGTAACAGATTCTGATGGCGACGGAGATGTCGATGTGATCGCTGTCGATACCGACGGCGACGGCACGTTGGATGTTGCCGTTGCCGATACTGACAACGATGGCGAGATCGACACCGTGATGGAAGACGTAAACGGTGATGGTGAATTCGAACTAGCGGAGGCCGTCGAAGACGAAGGTTCTGATTTTGAGATCGAAGCAGACGCCGGATTGCCTACGGAGGAAGAGATCTCGACAAATTCGGTCGAATTCACTGTGGGAGCAGATGGCTTTCCGATCTCAGAGCCGTCCGCTGATCCGGATATTTCGACTGTTGAAGATATGCCGCTTGACGCAGGTGTTGCGTCGCCTGATATTGCGGTCACGTCTGTTGATGACTCGGCATCGACCTCTACTGATGAGGCCGCAGCAGAAACTGCGGCACAGGAAGCTCATGCCGAGGCCGCTCGCGAAGCTCAGGCTTCCGCGGACGAATTTGTCGCTCAGGGCGATTATGCAGCGGCCGCCGAAGCACGCGAGGTCGCGGAGAATGAAGCTTATGCGGCAGGCGACAGCAGTATGCTAGGAGCCTCGGATTCCGGTGACATGGAAAATGCGGCGTGGAAACAAGAGATCGCTGAGGATTACAGAACTCAGCAAGCCGAGAATATCGCAGAAGGCGATTACGAGGCAGCGAAGGAAGATGCTCAGAATGCTGCGTATGCAACGGGCGATGCCGATTATCTTGCAGGAGGTGACGATCACACCGGTCAATCGGATCAGGATGTATCCAACCTGGACAACGCTGTTTGGAACGAGAAGAATGCAGATTCGGCGGTCGATAACGCCGAGTGGTACGCGGCGCAAGGTGATATGGAGGGCGTGGAAAGAAACCTGGATCAGGCCGGGGAATATCAGGAGACCGCTGATACATACGCGGCCCAGGCAGACCCTGCGTCGGATATGTATGATTTCGATCCCTCCTCGGCCGTTGATTCGGGAGGTTCGTACGACGCCGGTATGGCGGACATGGGCTCGACCTATGACGCGGGAATGGTTGACACCGGCTTCGATTCAAGCGTAGATATGAGCACGCCGGCTGTCGATACATCGTATGATGACGGGACCGTTTAGGGCCTTAACCAATACAGATCAAAAGGCCGCTTGAACTTGTGTTCCAGGCGGCCTTTTCATTTTCGACATGAGCGATCATTTAAGCCTTCCGTATTTCTTTAGAATTTCCTTCACTTTGTCGACCGGTAAAGCTTCGATGGTTCGGCCATTTCCTGTAACGGTCGTCGCCTTGAAAAGGGAATTGATAATCGCCTCTTCTGTAGCCTCGATCACGGCCTGAAAAAGCGGCGACATTGCGTCGTTTCCAAGTACCTTTGTTTCACGGATGTTCTGGTTGGCGTCGATACGGTTGGCGGTTGAGAATGCGATCGCATAGTCGCCGCTGCCGTTCGACATTGACGAACCCGTCCTGCCAAGCCCGATCATCGAACGCGAAGCAAGACGTTTTAGCTGCCGATGATCCACCGGGGCATCGGTCGCGATCACGATAATGATCGAACCGTCGGCCGAATGCGGAATGGGGAATTCGGAACTCGGATTTGCACTTGCATCATCGCGTTGTTTTTCGATCGAGCCTTTCGCGCCCTTTAAATAATAATTCCCAAGTTCCTGTCCGACAGGAACACCATCGATCGAAAGAACACCCCCGAAATTGGTCTGAACGAGTACGCCTAAAGTGTAACCGCCAAGCGAAGCCGGAAGTTTTCGAGAAGCCGTTCCAATGCCGCCTTTCCAACCGAATGCGACCGTTCCGGTGCCGGCACCGACCGATCCTTCCTCGACCGCACCGCCTTTGGCATTTTTCAGGGCACTGAAAACGTCCTCGCGGGAAACATGTCGTCCGCGAATGTCGTTCAGCCCGCCGTCGTTCGTTTCGGCAACGACCGGATTTATCGAGCGGACCTGTTCGTTGCCCGGCAAAGCGAGCATGTAATCGATCAGGAAATCGGCGGTTTTCGGGACAGAAAGCGTGGAGGTGAGCAATATCGGGGTCTCGATCTCACCGAGTTCGTTAACCTGTGTAGAACCGGCAAGTTTTCCAAAGCCATTACCGACAAAGATCGCTCCGGGAACCTTTTCGCGAAATAGATTCCCGCCGTGCG
>CAYTDJ010000525.1:0-2210 GCA_964436265.1 uncultured Chloracidobacterium sp.
CTTGGGGATGTGCCTTTCCGGCAAAAACAAACTGAACAGGACGCTCCGGATGATCGACCATCTTGAGCAGACGTTCAAGATCGGAAAGCAAGAGATTCCATCGCTTATAGGCCGCTACGCGTCTTGCAAAACCGATCGTAAGTACGTCGGGCGAAAAGAGCTTTCGAGTGTCGCGATGTTCGTTGATCGTGTCTTTAGAACCGGTTTCTTTGGACCGCGTTCTTTCGCGAATGAACGCGATGAGGAGGCTTTTCAGACACACGTGCTGTTCCCACATCCTTCGATCGGGAATTCGGACGATAGCGTCCTCCCACGCTTTCCGATCGGTTACAAGCATTGCCCAATCCTCACCGATCTCAGATCGATAGATCGATTGATAGCCGGGAGCGATCCACGTAGGTGCGTGGACGCCATTTGTAATATGCGTGATCGGCACATCGTTTGGCTCGATGTTTTCCGAATACATCTCTTTCCAGAGACCTCGAGACACTTCACCGTGCTTTTCGCTGACGCCATTTGCCGAGCGGCACATGCGGAGTGCGAACGGCGTCATTCCAAAGGGTTCGTCCGTATCACCGGGGTCTATGCGCCCAAGACCGAAGAACTCCTGGTCCGTAAGCTTGAGCCCGGCGATGAAATTCCGGTCAAAACAGCTGTAAAGCTCGCCCGTAGAAAATGCATCATTCCCCGCAGCGACGGGTGTGTGTGTCGTGAAAACGCACTGTGGACGAACGGCATCTTGAGCTTCCTCGAATGATGCTTCGGGATTTGCGACGAGATATTCGTGGGCAAGTTCGAGAGTGAGAAATGCCGAATGGCCTTCGTTAAGGTGAAATACGGACGGCGAGATTCCCAGCTTTCTCAGCAGCCTAACTCCGCCGATGCCGAGCACTTTCTCTTGTACGATTCTGGTTTCGGTGTTTCCGCCGTACAGATGACCTGTGATCATCCGGTCGATCTCGTCATTCTCGTTAATGTTGGTGTCAAGAAGATAGAGCTTGATACGGCCAACTCGAACGAGCCATGCCTGTGCATAAACCTCCCGGCCGCGGATATGAACCATCACGGTCACACGTTCGCCGGACTCATCTAGGACCTGTTCGATAGCCAAGCCAGAATTAAAAATGTTTGTGTAATTCTCTTCCTGCCACCCGTCATGAGCGATCCTTTGCCGAAAATACCCATATCGGTAAAGCAACCCGACAGCAACGAGCGGTACGTTAAGGTCACTTGCCGATTTAAGATGATCGCCCGCCAAAATACCAAGTCCGCCCGAATATATCGGCATGGAATTATGTATGCCGTACTCAGCACAGAAATAGGCTGCCGGATTCGACGTGGTCGGCCCGTCAACGACGTCAGTAGCAGATTCGGAGATATAAAGGTCAAACCCATCGACAAATTTTTTCAGGCGCGCTAGATAATCAAGGTCGTTAGCTTTTTGCCAAAGTCGAAGCTGGCTGACGTCGGCAAGAAAGCGTTGTGGGTTTTGTTCGCTCTTGTCCCATAATTCGGGTTCGATGCTTCTGAATAGATCGACTCCCTCAGGATGCCACGACCAATAGAAGTTCATGGCGATTAGTTCCAGTTCCTTGATCGGTTCCGGAAGGCTAAATCCGAGGGGTTGAAACGTATGAAAAGTGAGATCCATGCTCGTAGAAACGGCTTGTTGCATTGCTAAATTTGTCTTTTGGATACTTTGTTGTGTAAGTGAGCAAAGTATCGTAAGAGTTTAAATCAAGCGATTCCTACAGGCAAACGTGTAACAACGGCTCGTCATGCTGATCCGTCCAACGGTCCAACCTTCATAAATCGTAAATGCATCGAAACGATCAAGCCGAAAACGAAGCCGGTGATTGCCAGGAATCCCGTAACCATCGGGTAATTTGGAAGATTTCCGATGCCTAGTGCCCAAAATAGCAGCCCTAAAGTGATTCCGCCGAAAGCGAAAAATACGGGGATCAAGACAAACTGCTTTGGGAGGCTATATGAATCTTGGCTCCTTTTGGCGAACAGAATTGGCTTTAACCGATCATAATCCCACGCGACGAGCCAGGTTGCGGCAAATGTCATAAGGATCGTTATGATCCAAGTCCCCTTGAAACCGACCGAGGTCGTGAGAACAGCGATATTGGCTATGATAGGTAGAAAAAGCAGCGCACCGAGATGAGCAGTGCGCGGAAAGAGCAACAAGATCGCCGCGATCATCT
>CAYTDJ010000526.1:0-2195 GCA_964436265.1 uncultured Chloracidobacterium sp.
TGAAGAAAGGCCGGGTGCAGGCGGTAGTCGTAGGTTCTGACCGGATTGCCGCCAATGGCGACGTTGCGAACAAGATCGGCACCTATATGGTCGCCGTTTTAGCTAAACGCCACGGCATTCCGTTCTATGTGGCCGCACCCCTTTCGACCGTCGATCTTAACACTCCGACCGGCGACGAGATCCCGATCGAAGAACGCGACATCCGAGAGGTAACACACGTAAAGGACATCCAACTTGCTCCGGACGAAGCGTCGGTAAGCAACTATGCGTTTGATGTGACGCCAAACGACCTCGTCACGGCGATCATTACCGAAAAAGGCGTAGCACGTGCCCCGTACACCGAGAGTCTCAAAAAGCAGTTCGAAGATTGATTTGATATACTCTTACTGAATAGCCATTCATTTTATTTCACAGAGGAATCATGATCGAACGCGAACAGATCGAAATGGACGTAGTTTTTGTCGGGGCAGGTCCGGCAAATCTCGCGGGTGCACTTTGGCTCAAGAAGAAGATCGCTGAGCACGACGAACTTGTCGATCGGGGACTGAAAGCAGGCAATAAGATCGGTGAGATCGAGATCGGGATCGTCGAAAAAGGATCGTTCGTCGGTGCACACATTCTCAGCGGTGCGGTGATGGATCCGATCGCTATCCGCGAACTGATGCCGGACTTCTTGGAACAAGGCTGTCCGGTCGATTCGGTCGTTACTGAAGATGCATTCTGGTACCTCACGGAAAAAAGCTCGATCGCACCGCCGATCGTACCTCCGCCGTTGAAGAATAAGGGCAAGTACATCATTAGCTTAAGCAAGATGTGCGAGTGGCTTGGTGAAAAATGCGAAGAGGCTGGCATCAACATATTTCCTGAATTCCCCGCGGCCGAAGTGCTTTATGAAGGAAATGACCGCGTGATCGGCATTCGAACCGGCGACAAAGGGATAGATAAGGACGGTAATCAGAAAGATAATTTCGAGCCCGGTGTTGATCTGCTTGCAAAAGTGACCGTTCTCGGCGAAGGCTCGCGCGGTTCGCTTGCAAAACAGCTGATGGCTCGGCTCGGTTTGATGGAAGGCAAGGAGGCTCAGGTTTTTTCGATAGGTGTAAAGGAACTGTGGGAGGTTCCGGCAGGGAACTTTGAGCAAGGAAAGGTCGTCCACACGCTCGGTTTTCCGTCTGACACGCAAACCTACGGCGGCGGTTGGATCTACGGAATGAAAGATAACGTGGTCAGTATCGGGTATGTGACCGGACTTGACTACAAAGACCCGAACATTGACCCGCACGCCGAATTTCAAAAGTTCAAAACACATCCAAGAGTCGCCGACGTACTGAAGGGCGGAAAAATGATCAAATACGGGGCGAAAACGATCAACACCGGCGGTTACTGGACGATGCCTAGGCTTTACGGAGACGGCGTGCTGCTTGTGGGCGATACGGCTTCGTTTTTGAATGGCCAGCGGATAAAGGGGATTCACACCGCGATGAAATCGGGAATGCTCGCGGCAGAAACGATCGTAGACGCGCTAGGACATGGTGACACATCATCAAAACACCTCAAACATTTTGAAGAAAAGGTAAACCTAAGCTGGATCTATGACGAGCTTCATCCGGTCCGCAATTTCCACGGCGCATTCCAAAAAGGCAGGTGGTCGGCATTGATCAACACCGGCCTGCAGTTTCTAACGAAAGGCCTCGCTTGGGGTTTTATGCCGAAAGAGCACCACGTTGCCGGGCACGAAAGAATGGAAAAAGTCAGTGCAATGCCGGCAAACGGACGTTATGACCAAGTTCCATTCGATAAAGAGTTGACCTTTGACAAGGTGACCGATGTATTTTACGGCGCTGTAGCCCATGACGAGGACCAGCCTTCACATCTGCACGTTCTCGACACCGAGATCTGCGCAACCCGGTGCTCTGAAGAATACGACAATCCTTGTCAGCGTTTCTGTCCTGCGGCAGTTTATGAAATGGAGGAACGTAATGGACGAAGGGAGCTGAAGGTCAATTTCTCCAATTGCGTGCATTGTAAAACGTGCGACATAGCCGATCCTTACCAGATCATCAATTGGGTAACTCCCGAAGGCGGAGGTGGGCCTAACTATAAGGGAATGTGACTGGAGCCGCGAGCGTACCGCTCGTGATAAACGCGAAGAGCCGTCCTTCGCTAATCACATGAAATTTGCGAGAGCAATTTCC
>CAYTDJ010000527.1:0-2191 GCA_964436265.1 uncultured Chloracidobacterium sp.
ATAGTTTCCAGGCTTGTTCGATCTACCGAAAAGGACGGTTTCGGCCGTCCTTTTTCTTATCAAACCGTTCGTTGTAAGATTTCTATTTTATGACTGCACCAAATATCGAAACCATTGTATCGCTTTCAAAACGCCGTGGATTTGTATATCCCGCTTCGGATATTTACGGCGGGCTGGGCTCGTCGTGGGATTACGGCCCTTTGGGCGTTGAACTTGCTAACAACATCAAGAACAGTTGGTGGCGATCGGTCGTCTACGAACGTGATGATATCGAAGGGCTGGATTCGGCGATCATTCAGAACCGGCTGGTGTGGAAATATTCGGGTCACGAAGACACATTTAGCGATCCGTTGGTCGATTGCCGCGATTGCAAAACCCGCCTTCGCGAAGACAAGCTGGACCGCAATGACGACGGAAAACCTGTATGTTCAAACTGCGGCTCGACGAACCTGACCGAATCACGTCCCTTTAATCTGATGTTCAGGACGACGGTCGGGGCCGCTTCTTCCGATGACGACCCGACCGCACTTGCATATCTTCGCCCTGAAACGGCGCAGGGTATCTTTACTAACTTCAAGAATGTACTCGATACTTCGCGTCGAAAGCTGCCTTTTGGCATAGCACAGATCGGCAAGGCATTTCGAAACGAAGTGACGCCCGGCAATTTCATTTTCCGAACGCGAGAGTTCGAGCAAATGGAGATCGAGTATTTCTGCCGGCCGGACGAAGCACCAGTGGTCCACCAGGAATGGCTTGACGGATTTCATCAATGGATAAGGTCACTCGGGATATCAGACGGGAACATCAAGGATTATGAGCAGACAAAAGAAGAACTTGCTCATTATTCGCAGCGGACGGTCGATATTCTTTATCGCTTTTTCCCCGAACGTGAGGACGAAGCCAAACAGTGGGATGAGCTGATGGGAATAGCGAACCGTACAGACTATGACCTGCGCGTACATTCGAAGAAGCCCGAGGACGCGGAAGGGAAGCGGATCAATCCCGATTCGACCGAAGATCTCTCGTATTTCGATCCGCAATCGAACGAGCGATTTTACCCATATATTATAGAGCCTTCGACAGGGGTAAACCGCACACTGCTTGCCGTCATGATGGATGCCTATGAAGAACGCACGAACGACAAGGGCGAGGTGCGAGTTATTTTGAAATTGAAGCCGGAGTTGGCTCCGATCAAGGTCGCTGTATTGCCGCTTGCCAAAAACAAACCGGAGATCGTTGAGATGGCGAGGAAGATCAAGAAAGACCTTCAGCCGTCGATGCGTGCGGTTTACGACGATACAGGCGGCATCGGAAAACTGTATGCCCGGCAAGATGAGATCGGGACACCATTCTGCGTGACAGTGGATCACGAATCATTAGAAGACAACGCCGTAACCGTCCGCGATCGGGATACGTGGGAGCAAGTTCGTGTAAGTACCTCTGAATTGAGGGATTGGCTGAGCGGCCAATTGAAATAGTATGAAAAAGCTGATCGAGTGCGTGCCCAATTTCAGCGAAGGCCGCGATATGGGCGTGATCAAACAGATCACTGACGAGATCGAAAAGATCGACGGCGTAAAGCTGCTTGACGTCGATCTGGGCGCGACAACGAACCGAACGGTCGTAACTTTTGTCGGAACGCCGGACGAGGTCGTCGAGGCCGCATTTCAAGCCGTAAAGAAGGCTCAAGAGCTGATCGACATGCGTCATCATAAAGGCGATCATCCTCGTTTTGGTGCTACTGATGTATGCCCGCTGGTACCCATCTCAGGGATCACGATGGAAGAGACCGCCGAGTACGCGCGCCGACTTGGCAAGCGGATCGGAGATGAACTCGGCATCCCGGTCTACCTTTACGAGAATGCTGCGACGGAAGAAAAGCGACGCAACCTGGCGAACAACCGCGAGGGCGAATACGAAGGACTGAAAGATAAACTATTGGCCCCGGCTTGGAAACCCGATTTTGGGAGGGCCGAATTTAATGAAAGCGTTGCCCGTTCCGGAGCGACAGCAGTCGGTGCGAGAGATTTCCTGATCGCGGTAAATTTTAACCTGAACACTACTTCGACACGGCGTGCAAACGCAATTGCATTCGATGTCCGCGAAAAGGGACGTCCAAAGCGCGTAGGAAACCCGATCACCGGTAAACCGATCATTGACGATAATGGCGAACCGGTCATGATCCCGGGAA
>CAYTDJ010000528.1:0-2189 GCA_964436265.1 uncultured Chloracidobacterium sp.
GGGAAATTTGTCAAGTAGATCTTCTCCGTGAGATTTGTGGAAAACTTTGCGATCTTTTTGTTGTAAGGGCATTAATACAAAGTCCACAATGAACCTTCACAGAGAGCACGAGGCATAGATGAAATTTAGGTTTAGCGAGGAAGTTTCCGGAGCGTTGCATTTTGCACGGCCCGTCGTCGCGCTCGAATCGACCGTGATCGCACACGGCCTTCCGTATCCTCACAACATCGAGACCGCCTACAAGATCGAGAACCTTATCCGCGACAGTGGAGCGACGCCGGCGACTGTCGCGGTTTTCGATGGCGAAGTATGCATCGGCCTCGGCGACGAACATTTTGAGCGGCTCGTGACCGATAAAGAGATACGAAAACTTTCCAGACGCGATCTGCCGGTCGTTCTGGCAAAGAAACTCAGCGGTGCGACCACCGTATCTTCGACGGCGTTTCTTGCACACAAAGCGGGCATCAAGGTTTTTGCGACCGGCGGTATCGGCGGCGTTCATCGAGGTGACCGGACTGACGTTTCGGCTGACCTTCCCGAACTTGCAGGTACACCTATAATTGTCGTTTGTTCGGGAGCCAAGATCGTACTCGATCTGCCTGCGACGCGCGAATGGCTTGAGACTTACGGCGTGACGGTGCTTGGCTGGCAATGTGACGAATTCCCCGCGTTCTACTCGCGTTCGAGCGGGCTGCCGATCGATGAAAGGGTTGAAACGGGTAAAGACGTCTCGAAGATCGCCGATGCCCGAAACGATATCGAGTTTTTGAGTTCGATCCTCGTCACGGTTCCGGTTCCATCCGAATTCGAGATCAAGAATAGCGAGCTTGAGCCTATACTGCTCGATTCGTTAAAGCTCGCAAAAGACCAGGGCATCAAGGGAAAGGACGTAACGCCCTTTCTGCTTTCGCAGCTTACCGAACGCAGCGGCGGGCGTACGCTAAAGGCGAATATTGCATTGCTTGAAAATAACGCACGGGTCGCAACCGAGATCGCACGTTCCCTCAACTACTAATTAGCTCCGGCGGCTTTTTTGGCCATCTTTTCCGAGAGCGAATCAAGTCGTTTTTGCGCCTCTGCGGCTTCCGGTGTTCCCGGAAACTTCTTGGTTAACTCCGACCAACTCGAACCGTCGTAATGAAATTGACGAGTGCTCGAATTGAAGAGAAACAAAATGCCGAGCTTTCTATACCGGTCGAGACTGACGAAATTCAGATAATAACTGTGGAGCGGAGCGGCCGAGGCGGCCATCTCGCGACGGCTGAGTCTTGACGTTGCGTCTTTTGAGAGTTTTGCGGCCGTCTCTTCCAGAAGATCGCCAAAGAGCAGCAAAATGGATGGGCGAAACTCCGACGCGGGATATAGACCGAAGAACTCAACGGCGGCCTCGATCTGGTCAAACCCGTTCATCGATTGGACAAGCTTGGCAAGCCTTGCATCGTCGCCCTCACGAAATCTTCCAAAGATCGAATCGGCCTGGACCCAACCCGAACCGCTCGGCAGAGCGGCCACACGATAAAACTTTACGCCGTCCGCTTCGGTGATGCCGAGAATACGGACCTGCCGTCCACGCCGCATTCGCTGGATGGGTTCGGCAAACAGACTTGGCTTTTGCCGCAGAACTGAAAGGGTTTCGTCCATGACGACTGCGGTTTGTCCGATCTCGCGCGGTTTCGACGTCGAGGCCGCCGAGCTTTTGACAACGGGACGCTTTTGTCCAAACGCCTCAGACGTGAACGATAGGAGACAAATGACGATCGCTGAGAGAACGATTTTCATATTGTTGAGTGAATTACTTGGACATCGTCTTCGCGATCTTGTCCTTCATCCCGGCATGATGGAAATGGCAGATCGCGATGGCGAGTGCGTCGGCCGCATCGTGCGGCGTCGGCACCGTTTTCAATCGCAACAGCAGCTTGACCATTTCGCCCACCTGACGTTTTTCTGCGGCGCCATAGCCGACGACCGTTTTCTTTATCAGCCGAGGTGCATATTCGGCGATCTCGATCTCGCGTTGCTCCGCGAGCAGAAGAACGACTCCGCGAACCTGACCTAGTTTCATTGCGACACTGACATTTGCCGCGTAAAACGCTTCTTCGATCGAGATAACATCAGGCGACAGACGGTCAACCAACTCGGAAACGCCCTGGTAGATCCCAGCGAGCCGTTTCGAGAATGCTAGCTTCGGG
>CAYTDJ010000529.1:0-2182 GCA_964436265.1 uncultured Chloracidobacterium sp.
TGCCATCTCGGCCAAGCCGGTCGAGAACGAGATTGACGCTAACTTCAACAACCTCCGCGCATTCTATGAAAAGATGGCAAAGCTGCCGCGTATCGTTTCGATCACGGACTTCAAGATCAATCAGCTTGATAAGCAGAAGGCCGACAAGACCCTGCACGCACAGTTTCTGCTCACGGCTTACTACGCGGATCCTGACGCTCTGAACAAACCCGCTCAGCCCGCGAAACCCGGAACACCCGGAGCCCCTGCCGCTGCACCGGGACAACCCGCACCAGCCGCCCCGGCAGCCCAGCCGCCCGCAGCGAAATAACCTACCGAATTAGCAATCCAATTGCATCCAGAGAGATAAAGCCATGATCAACACATCGAAAAAAGCACGCTTCCTGAGTTTTGCGTTCCTCGCTGCTGCAGCCGTGATCGTCGTCAGCGGTGTATCGGAAGCCAACGCACAACGAGATCCGTTCGAAAAGCCCGCTTGGGCCCGATCAAAAGACGCCAACTCCGGAATGCCCGGAACGGGGAAACCCGGCTCGGGACCGGCCATGAATCTGGATGTTCCCGCGGTCGAACAGCGGATCGATTACTACAAGCGTCTTCGCGAAGATGCGGTAGCGAACGGGCTCCCGATGCCAAAGGTCACGAGCGTTCTTACGCTTAACGAACTTGCCGTGACAGGCATATTCAAGACACCGCGCGGCTATGCCGCAATGGTCGAAGCGACACCGATCAGGCTTTCATACACGATCTATCCGGGCGACAAGTTCTTTGATGGACAACTGGTTGCGGTCGAAGAGAACAGGCTCGTATTCCGAAAGGTGACCAAGATGAGCAACGGTAAGTTCGTTTCATCGGTCGAGAACAAGTCCCTTCGCAAGTATACCGATCGTGACATGATCCAAGGTACGGCTCCGGCAGGATCGGAGACTGCCGAGCAAAAGCCCGCACAGCCGCTGCTGCCCCAGGGTGATACCAAGGTCGCTCTTGCTCCGGTCGTGTCGCCGCTTTCGGAAATGGAAAAGGCGTCAGCGAAGGAAGCATCTGGCGATTCTGCCAAGAAGACATCTGCGAAGAAGCCGGTCAAGGTTGCCAAAAAGGGTAAATGACCGACTGTGAATAAGTTCTTTGCCGGCGGCAAAAACCCCCGGCCAAGTGAAAACGCGGTTAATGCTATCCGGCGAATATCGCACACGATCACCGGAAGCGATCTGTAAACGGAGGAAACATGAATTCTCAAAAACCACTGAGCGTAGTCGCTAAAAAGGTGATCTTCGCTTTCCTGATCATCGGTATAATGTCGGTCCTCGTGTCGGCTCAGAAGGTCGACCAGGGACGGATGTATGGCGATCCCGGATTCCGGGGCGAACCTATCAACCTGAACGTCGTAAATGCTGACATTCGCGACATTCTTAATTACGTGACCGAGCAGTATGGCGTTAACTTCGTCATAGACAAATCGGTGAAACAGGTGCCGGTAACGGTCAATGTCAGCGACGTTCCATGGAACATCGCCCTTGATTCGATCCTTCGTGCCCAGGAGCTTGGAATCCAGGTCAACGGCCCGATCCTTCGAGTCGCTGATTCGAAAACGCTTGCGACCGAAGGCGAAATACTTCGCCAGGCGAACGAGACCAGGCTTGACGGCTCACCGCTTTACACAGAATTTATTCGTTTGAACTACGCCCGCGCCGCCGGAACTCTTAGCCGAGGTGCATCGAGCAGTGGTACGCCGTCGGGGTCCAGCAGCTCTGCAGGCGGTTCGACCGGCAGCAGCGGCGGCGGCGAAGGCCTCCTTCCGATCATCAAGCGTCGCCTCTCGCGTCGCGGTTCGGTCGAGGTAGATAGCCGCAGCAACTCGATCATCATCACAGATGTTCGCGAGAACATCGACGCGATCCGTCAGCTCGTCTCGATACTTGATCAGCCAGAGCCGCAGGTCGAGATCGAAGCACGCATCGTAGTTGCAACACGAAACTTCAGCCGTGACGTTGGTGTTCAGCTTTCCGGCCTGGTAGTAGGAGCCCGCGGCAGCGGTGCACAGGGTGGCACGCTTCCCGGAAATACGACAGCTCCAGGACTCACTGTTCCGCCGTCGATTCCGTCCACAGGTCCGAACAACAGCCTTTTCTCAGCCATCCCCAACACGGTCATCGGCCTGACGACCGGTATTTTCGGAACGGCTCAG
>CAYTDJ010000530.1:0-2174 GCA_964436265.1 uncultured Chloracidobacterium sp.
AACGATGTCGAAGCCGCGCTTGTTTTTTCATCGAACGCCCGCGACGTTGACCTAAGTTTAGTTGGCGGTCGAGAAATCTATCGGATACCTGATCACGATTTGTGACCTAAGCGAGAGATGCAGTCTCAATCCAAGCTGTCCAATTCGTTCTCAATCTGTTTCCGCAGTTTGTCAGCCTGTCTCCTAAAAAACACATGAAAGTCGCCGGCCATTGGGTAAGGGCGCTTCTTTCTTTTGAATTCAATGATTGGCAACGCGATGCTGTAGTGTTTCTTTGCCTTTAATAATAGTAGGGCTTCGGCGGCGAAAACAGAGGCTCCTGAATCAGGATGTTTGGATATTACTCGAGCAATCTTGTTGGAGTATTCGTTCGCTCCGAGAATCCCCAACGCTGATGCCGCGTCGGCTACAGTGAGAGGGCTTTCATCGTCCAACATATCGGCAATTCGAGGAGCATATTCTTTCGCGCCCATCAAAGCCAATGCCTTGGCCGCCTCGCCCCTCCGAAATTTGTCGTTAAGCAAGTGTGCAATGTCCTTCGCATGCTCTCTGGCGCCGATCGCAGCCAATGCATAAGCAGCGCATTCCGGGACGTTTTCTCTCGAATCTCCCAACATTGCCTGAACTATTTCTTTTTTGAAGTTTTGTGCCTGTTTCGTTTCGATAAGGAAATAGATGGGTGAATCATCGTCATCAAAAGCAAGATCCTTATTTGTCATTAACGCAACGATCTCGCTAGTGAACTCAAGGGCTTTTATTTCGGCCAACGCTAAGATCGCTCCGGACCGGTCAGATTCATTCTTACTCTTTAACAATTTGGCGATATCTGGTTTGTATTCGCTCGCGTTCAGGGCGCCCAGCGCTAATGCAGCACGGCCCCTAGCAAAAGTTGGTTTGCCCGTAAATCTGTCGCTGAAAGATGGGTCCCGTTCATTGACGATCATGGCGATCTTCGGCGCATACGAAATATCGCCCGCACAACCAAGCATGAACAGCGAAAACGCCCTCACGGCTTCATCTTTGTAATCCAGAAATCTGCTGAATGAATCCTTGAATCCTTTGGCGCCGTTAAGTTTCGCTATTTGTTTTACATCGTCATTTTCGATCGTCGTGAAAAAGTAAGTGAAATACTCAAGAACTTCGTCGACTTCCTTTTTCGATTCATACGCGTGAGTGAGCGTCCAGAATTCTCCCGAAAGCCGGTCGCGACATTTTTGATTGATATTTAGGTAAAGCTCTAGCAGCTGAGGGTCGTTTCCGATTACCGTGAGCCGCTTCGGCGTGGGAGAAGGCGACTGCGAATAACCAGGACCGGCGATGAACAAAAGGCCGATCGATAACAATGTGGCAAACCAGACCTTCATAACATTTAGCTCGATACTTATTCCAACCGACCCTTCCAATACTCCGGTTCGCGACTTTGATGCGCGACAGCAATGATCACCAATTCGTGACGTACAATTCTGTAATGGATCGTGTAGGGAAACGGTGAAACCAGGATGCGTTTTCTGGTCCCGTTATTGGTTCGAGGCCAAGCAAGGGGCGAGTCGGCAATTTCGCTAACTGCCTGATCGATCGCTGTGATGAACCTAAAACCGAGGCCTTCAGCTTGGTCCTCGAAATAGTTAGCCGCTTTGATTACCTCATCGCGCGCTAGCGGATTGTAACGAGTTCTCATCGTTGAGCGAGCCGTTCACGAGCCTCCCTCATAACGACTTCGTGGTCGATCAACTCAACTTCCCCGTTCTCAACTTCTCGGACCCGCCTCTTGATCTCAGCAGCCCACGCGGCTTCATATTCCGGATCTTGACCAAGGAACTCCAGATTTTCATGCAAGCGAGCGAGCAATAATGACTGCTCGAACGGTGTAAGCCCCAGTGCCATCTCGGTCACTCGTTCGCTGCTGACAATATCATCGGTCGTTGTTCCCATAGTCATAAAATACACCGCTTCGTAAAAAGAAAACAACTATTTTGCCACCTCGTACTCCGGTTTTGGCATTCCCATCAGCCACTTATCGAACCAGCCGACAATGTGCTGAAGGCGTTCGATACGGTGCCAAGGCTGGCCTGAGCGCGAGAGGTCGTGGCTCTCGTTCGGAAACCTTACCATCACGGTCGGTATCTTTCGGTATTTGAGTGCCCTGAAAAGTTCTTCGCCTCCGGCCGTCGCAG
>CAYTDJ010000531.1:0-2170 GCA_964436265.1 uncultured Chloracidobacterium sp.
ATATCGCTAACCTCCAATTCTGATACTTCTACGAATAATAGTCAACGAATGTTCGACGCAGGTTTTCGGGCAAAATTTCTGAAGATCTCGACCAATGCGGGAAGGATATAGACGCCGCAGGCAAAGCCAAGTATCAAACCTGTAATAAAACGCGAGGCAAAGGTGTTTTCCCAAATAGCGAAGATGGTCAACGACCAGTCGATGGCGATCGGCACCATCGAAGCGAAAAGCCACAACCGCGGAAGCGGTTCGATGTTATCTATGCTTCGCCATAACGGGTAAGTAAGCAGACCTGCCAGCAGCCCGAAATAGACACCGAAGCACCGCGAACAGACCGCGAGTTTGTGTCCGAAGATGAAAAAGGATCGTTCCGGAAGTTGATGGCAGATATGGGAGAAGAACGAATAGAGCGGCGATGCCGCGTTCTCGGCACCATTTCCGGCAAGAACAGGCGGAAGCACGATCAACGTGAGCCAAACTAATGCGACGGCCGATGCGGCGGCCCAAACCTTGAAAGCGCTCGCCCGCAGGCGATCGTGCATTGCGATCGAAACGTAGTTTTCCGCGGGTTCTCCCATTACGGAGATGATATCAGTTTGCGGTCACGGCCGCCGCTTGCTGGGGAACGTCGCCGCAATCCTCCCGGAGATATTTCCACTGGTTTGGTTTTATCGTGGCAAGAAGTTCGGCACGGCTGAGCGTCTCGAGCGGCTTGCCCATATAGATCTTGCCCATTTTTTCCAGCCGCTTCTCCGATAACGCGCCTGAGAACATCAGCAGCGGATAAGTGAAATTCGGGCCGTTGAGCTTTCGCAGTTTGTAAAGCCACATTCCGATCGATCCGATTCGCCAGGCGGTCGGTCCCCACCAGCTATACTGGCCCGGACGAAGGTTCATCTTCCAGCATTTCATCATCAGCTGCCATTGAAGCGGCGTAAGCTGCCGCGTCTGCGTGACGCCTTTTTCCATCTCCATTCGGGTATCGTGGAGCGGCGTGAAAATGGACGGAATGAGAAATGCGAAAAGGCCGCGGCGTTCCATCTCGTAAATGAGATCGAGCGTTGCCATATTGTCTTCGTCTGTCTCGTCCGGATTGCCGACGATAAGCGTCATCGCCGGAAACCAGTTGTTTTCGTTGAGGACGCGCAAGCCTTCGAGGACCACGCTCGGCCAATGCTCGATCGGAAACGGAACGCCTTTGCTCGCCATCACCTTTTTCGCCATTCGAACCGATCCCGTTTCGAGGCCGATCAGCGGTGCAAGCGCCTTCTTTTCAGGATGCGAACTCAAATACGGAAAATGGATCGGGCTCTTCGGCAAGAGCAGATCGGAAAGCTGTTTGATCATTATCGGATCGACAACAGCAGGGGCGATGGTCGAATGACTCAAGACGTGTTGTTCGACGCCGGGTGTCTCGACCACGCTTTTATAAAGATCTACCAACGCTTCGCGGTTTGGGAAGTAGAACGGCGTTTCGGTATGCACCTGTCCCCAGATGAACATATCTTCGGTCGCGAGCGAGATCTGTTTGTTGCCTTCGCGAACGTTTGCGCGGACGGCGTCCATGATCTTGTCTTTCGGAAGATCGATCTGCGGGTTGAGATCGGGGACGCAGAACTTGCATCGCCGGCCGCAGCCGGTCGTCATCTCAACAACGCCAAACGTCGTGCGTGTATCCGGAAACAATATCGCATCGCGCTCCTGCGGATGCTTTACGTCTATCTGCTTTGGGATCTCCTCGCCGGCGATCGCTTTGGCAAACAGGTCGAGCGTGTCATTCGATTCGCTGCGGCCTTCGACGACGCAATCTACACCAAGTTCGTCGTACAGATCCGTTTGGATTATCTGCCATCCGCCCGAACCGCCGACGATCACCTTGAAATTATCCCGGTATTTATTGCCTTTGATCTGAGCGAAAAGTTGTCGTGCGTAATGCGAATTGATCGGCATCTTCGACGAACCAAAGATCGAGGTGTAAACGCCCGCGGCAAACGTCACGCCGAGCGGATTGTGTGTTGAAACGGCGACAACACGGGTGTTCGGGCCGACGAATTTATCGAGGTCTTCAGGGAAACAGGCAACGATGTCGTCTTTCGAGTATGCGCGTTCCAGAGATCTTTCGACAAGGCGAACGCGGGCGGGCATCTACTTGGCGGAGCCGTCTTCATAT
>CAYTDJ010000532.1:0-2162 GCA_964436265.1 uncultured Chloracidobacterium sp.
AGATTTGACCTCGCATGATCTCAGAGAGATGTATTGGAAGCAAAAAGGCGGTCCGTATCAGGGCCGCCTTTTTATTTTTCATCTAAATTCTAATGAACTCAAAAAAAGTCTTGCGTAGTCGAATGACTACATGTTATATATGTAGTTAAGTGACTACGCGATGAACTTAAGACGAGACGTTTTTCAGGCAATAGCAGACCCGACAAGGCGGGCGATACTAGTCCTTGTCGCGTCGCAATCGATGACGGCCGGGGCGATAGCCTCTAATTTTGACACTGCAAGGCCGACGGTTTCAAAGCACCTTCAGATACTTACCGAATGTGAGCTTCTCGAGCCGGAACAAAACGGCCGCGAGATCTTTTATCACTTGAATCCGAAGAAAATGAAAGAGATCGCCGATTTTATCGAGCCGTTCCGCAAGATGTGGGATGACAGGTTCAACAAACTTGAAGCCGTAATGAAGAAATACAAGACGAAGAAATAGAGCAAAATGGAATTGAAAACTAAGATACACGCCGAGGACGGCAAGCATGATCTGACGATAACGCGCGAATTTGATCTGCCGGTCGAACTGCTTTTCAGGGCACATGCGGAGGCCGAGATCTTCGAACAGTGGATGTCGCACGAATACGGGACCGTAAGGGTTGTCAAGTTCGAGCCTCGGAGGCACGGCGGATGGGAGTTTCAAACGTCTGATGCGGCCGGAAACATCGTCTTTAGCGCAAACGGGACGATCCATGAATTCATCCCCGACGCCAAGATCACGCGAACGTTCGAAATAGCGAATTCACCTTTCGATGTGCAGCTGGAGTTCCTGGAGTTCGAAAAGCTGACGGACGAAACGAGCAAACTGAAAATGCACGTGGTTTACCGAACTGCCGAGCTTCGGGACCAGATGTTGAAGCTGCCGTTCGCCGCGGGCTTGAGCATGGCCCACGACCGGCTTCAGGATATCGTCGGTAATTTGAAATAGAAAATTACGAATCTGAGGAGAGACACCAAATATGATCAGCAATGCGACACAACGAACGATCGCCCGGATCGTACACCTAATATTTGCGATCCCGATCGCGGGGTACGTTTACAGTCCATTTGAGCAATTGCCTGACTACGCGCCCACAGTTCGTTATGTTGCGGTCCCCGTAATTATCCTTACGGGGCTTCTGATGTGGAAGGGACATCTTCTTCGTCGGATATTTTCAAACGGAACCGCGCAGGCCGCAGCGGACGGGCAATGACCGTAAGATCTAAAACGGGAGTAAACTTATACGATGTCAAAAAAGAAACTAACAGCGGCTCAACGCGTCGAATTGATAAGCGAATTGCGGGATCGATTTGAGAGAAACATCGGCAGGCATAAAGGTATTGAATGGGCCAATGTTGCAGCGAAGCTCGAAGCCAATGACGCGAAATTATGGTCGCTGGCCGAAATGGAGAGAACTGGCGGCGAGCCGGATGTGGTCGGCTTTGATAAAAAGACCGGCGAATTTATCTTCTTTGATTGTGCAGCCGAAAGCCCAAAAGGACGCAGAAGCCTCTGCTACGACCGGGCGGCATGGGAATCGAGAAAAGAACACAAACCAGAAAGCGATGCGGTTTCGATCGCGTCCGCGATGGGTATCAAGGTCTTATCGGAAGAGGAATATCGAGAGCTGCAAAACCTCGGCGAGTTTGACCTGAAAACATCGAGCTGGGTAGAGACGCCCGATGATGTAAGGGGCTTAGGCGGCGCTCTGTTTTGCGACCGCCGGTTCGGACGTGTATTTACGTATCATAACGGCGCCGAATCGTATTACGCCGCTCGGGGCTTTCGCGGTTCGCTCAGAGTGTAGACCATCCAAGCTGGTTTGGACAGAGCAGCAGCCGTTTGCCGGATTGCCTATCGGCCTTTACCTCGAAAGCCTGGTCCGCCCCCAATGCTTCCCGCAACGAACACTCGATTGACGAGGTCCAGCAGTATTTTCCGATCCTTTATTTCTGTCATAGGTTTCACCTCGACAAATTGTTTCGATCCTTCTTTCGTCACGCCGTAAAACTCTAAACCAGCTCTGATGAACGCGGCACGACCTTCACTTATCGGAGGCCCTACGACCAACTCATCTCGTGTGAAACCCATACTTTCCCTCCAGTGCATCTAGAATGGTCACCTATTCATTTGGATC
>CAYTDJ010000533.1:0-2154 GCA_964436265.1 uncultured Chloracidobacterium sp.
AATACGGACCTCTTCGCTCAAGGCTATTTCGTGTACGACTCGAAGAAATCAGGGGCAAAAACGGTATCGCATCTTCGTTTTGGAAAGAAACCCATCAAAGCTCCATACCTGATCACGGCTGCCGATTTTGTTGCGTGTCATCAATTCAATTTTCTTGAGAAAGAGGAAATGTTAACGATGGCTAAACCGGGTGCGACATTCCTTTTGAACAGTCCGTACAGTGCCGATATTGTCTGGGACCGAATGCCGTTATCCGTACAAAAATCGATCATGGACAAGAACATCAAATTGTTTGTGATAGACGCCGATGACGTCGCCCAAAAGACTGGGATGGCGGGACGTATTAACACGATTATGCAGACCTGTTTCTTTAAACTGTCAGGGGTGTTGCCACCAGATGAGGCGATCGATCAGATCAAAAAGGCGATCGAGAAGACATATATAAAGAAAGGCCGGTCAGTAATTGAAAAGAACTTCGAGGCTGTCGATCGGACACTTGAGAATTTGTTTGAGGTTCAGATCACCAAATCAATGACGGCTACAAATGGCCAGCCGAAGGGAATTCCAGAAAGTGCCCCTGAGTTCGTCCGGTCAGTCACTCAGAAGATCATCGCCGGACTCGGCGACAGTATTCCGGTGAGTGCGTTTCCCGTCGACGGCACCTACCCAAGCGGAACCTCCAAGTGGGAAAAACGAAACGTCTCGAGCCGTGTCGCTGTGTGGGAGCCTGAGTCCTGCATACAGTGCGGCAACTGCAGCTTTGTTTGTCCCCATAGCGTTATTCGGTCGAAGTTTTACCATTTTGAAAAACTTGCCGACGCTCCGAATGGTTTCAAGTCTGCTCCGATCAACGCGCGTGGATTTCCGGAGACGAAATTCTCGCTTCAGGTCTATCTCGAGGACTGCACAGGCTGTAACCTTTGTTACGAAGTCTGTCCTGTCGAAGATCGAATCACGCATCAGCGTGCGATAAATCTTGCTGATAAACCGGAGGATCTAAGCCCAGAAAGAGCAAATATTACCTTTTTTGAGAATCTCCCCCAGAATCCAAAGACCGACGTCAATTTCTCTACCGTGCATGGTGTACAGTTTCTTGAGCCATATTTCGAATTCTCAGGCGCCTGTGCAGGCTGCGGCGAGACGCCTTATATAAAGGTCCTAACCCAACTCTTCGGAGACAGGCTGTTGGTTGCGAACGCAACCGGCTGCTCGTCGATCTACGGGGGAAATCTTCCAACGACACCATGGACAAAGAATTCGAAAGGGCAAGGGCCCGCTTGGTCAAATTCGCTGTTCGAGGACAACGCTGAGTTTGGGCTTGGAATGCGGATGACGGCGGACAAACAACTGGATACTGCCCACCAATTGCTTGAGCAGCTAAAGGAAAGCATTGGCGATCAGTTAGTTGACGAACTCACCAATGCACCGCAACTTTTGGAAAGCGAGATAGATGCACAACGGAATCGGGTCGCTGAACTCAAGGCGAAATTGAACGGACTCGAGAACTCAGCTGCCAAGCATCTTCTTTCGCTTGCCGACAATCTGGTACGGCGCAGTATTTGGCTGATCGGCGGAGACGGATGGGCATATGACATTGGTGCGGGCGGCCTGGACCATGCTCTTGCGACCGGAAAGAACATAAACGTACTTGTCCTTGACACGGAAGTGTACTCGAACACCGGCGGCCAAATGTCTAAAGCCACACCGACCGCTGCATCAGCGAAGTTCGCCGCAGCAGGAAAACGTGTAGGCAAGAAAGATCTTGCGTTGCAGGCGATCTCATACGGAAACGTTTACGTGGCCCAAATTGCAATGGGAGCCAACCCTCAACAAACGCTGCTTGCGCTTCGCGAGGCCGAGGCCTATAGCGGCCCGTCATTGGTGTTGGCCTACAGCCACTGTATCGCTCACGGGATCGACATGGAGAAGGGACTGGAGCAACAGGCAATGGCTGTTGCAAGCGGTTATTTTCCACTCATCCGCTACAACCCGGTACTGCGAAAGAACGGGCAAAATCCATTTGTACTTGATTCGCCAAGGCCGACCATTCCGTTAAGGAAGTATGCATACAATGAGCTGCGTTACAAGGTACTGACGCACACCCAGCCGGAAGAGGCTGAAAAACTGATGAAACTGGCGCAAGAGATCGTTGAT
>CAYTDJ010000534.1:0-2153 GCA_964436265.1 uncultured Chloracidobacterium sp.
GAAATATTTCGCGAGCATCAGCACCGTCGGTATCTTAACGAATTCCGACGGCTGGAACTGCCCGATGCTAGGAAGTTTGAGCCAGGCCTGCTGTCCGTTGACCTCGACGCCCAATGGAGTCAAAACGAGGGCGAGCAGCAGCAGTCCAAAGCCGTAGAAAAACGGAGCTAGATCTATGATCCGCCGATAATCGCTGAAAGCGATCACAAAGAAGGCGAACAGAGCGATGCCGAGGCCGATGATCTGCTTGGTCCAGTAGCTATCAGCCGGCAGAGCGTTGTGGATCTGCCATATCCCAAATGACGCTATCGCGATGGCCAAGACAGTCGTCAGCCAGTCAAAGTCGCGGAGATCACGTTTTTCGATTATCGCTACCATTATCTTTTCGCGACCAGTTTCGGTTCGACCGTGGCGTCAGCGGGAGGTACGCCGTTGTAACGTTTTGCAATGTAGGCTTCGTAAACCCCTCTTGCGGCGGGAGCAGCGTGGCTGCCGCCGAAACCTACATTCTCGATCAAGGCGATCACCGCTATCTCAGGTTTATAAGCAGGTGCAAAGCTGACGAACCATGCATGGTCCTTCTTTCCGCCGACGTCTTTTCCAAGCGATGCAACCTGTGCGGTTCCAGTCTTTCCTGCAATATCAAAACCCGGAATGCGTATCGAACCGGCGGTTCCGCCGCCCTGCACCACGCCCCACATGCCCTTGACCATCAGTTCGTATTGTTCGTCGGTCATCGGAACTTGTTTCGGTTCCGGATGATCGAAACCAAATCCGGGGCGTTCGGGAAAATAGCTCGTTGAACCTTCTTCGCCGACTGCTCCAATTGGCTTAAACTCCTTCAGGAAATGAGGCACATACATTTTTCCGCGTTCGCCAATACTTGCGACCGCACGCAGCAATGAGATAGGCGTAACGACGACGGTGTCTTGTCCGATGGCGGCGTAAACCGTTCTGATATCGCTCCAGCGGCCCTCACGTTTTTCGATGATCGGCTTCCAGCTCTTCGGTGTTTGGCTGATCTTTTCATTCGGAATGTCGATGCCGCTGCGTTTGTCAAAATCAAAGGTCTCGATCATCTGGATCAGACCCTCGATCTTCATCTTCAAAGCGAGCCGATAATAATATCCGTCGCAGGATTTCGTTATCGCGAAGCTAAGCGGCGGTGCGCCATGGCTGCCCATGCACCGAGTGAATTTGTTTCCGATCGTGATACCGCCGCCGCAAACCATATTTGAGTTTTGAACCGTGATAACACCCTGCTGGAGCGCGCCCATCGATTCCGGTATCTTCCAAGTCGATCCCGGCGGATACTGGCCTTGAATGGCACGATTGAATAGAGGACGTTTTTCATCCTGCCAATACGCGGCGATCTGCTTTCTGCCTTCGGGAGTCTTGCTGCCCTGAACGAAAATGTTGGGGTCATAGGACGGTGCCGATGCCAGAGCTAGCAACTCTCCATTGTTCGGGTCCATCGCGATTATCGTCCCGCGTTTTGTGACTGAATTCGCGAGCTGTTGTTCGGCAGCCAACTGGACATCGAGATCGATGGTCGAGACAAGATCTTGTCCTGCCTGCGGCTGAACGACCTCGATCTCACTTTGAACCCGGCCGCGGCTATCGACGATCACTTTTCGGTACCCGGGCCTTCCCCTTAGGAATTCATCATACGATTGCTCAAGCCCGCCTTTGCCGATGATGTCACCCGGGCGAAATCCTTTACTCTTATACGTGTCTGATTCAAGCTGCTTCGGGCTAATTTCACCGACGTAACCCAGGACGTGGGCAAGCGTGGTGCCATAGGGGTAAAACCGCTGCGGCTGGAGTTCGACGCGAAGCTCGGGAAATTCGAGTCCGTGAGATTCGACCCACGCGATGTCCTGCATAGTTGCGCTTTCTTTCAGGACAAGCGTTTCAAATTCGTTTTGTTTCTTGATCAGGTTAAGCCGTTCGACGACAAAATCAGGTTCGAGATTCAATCCCTTCGAGTACTCGGGTACCCTATCGGAAACATCTATCTTCTTGAGAGGCTCGTTCGATATGACAACGTTATAGGTTGGCCGCGAATCGACGAGTATCTTACCGTTGCGGTCAAAGATAGCCCCTCGTGGTGCAGGGATCGGGATGAACCTTACTCGTTGATTTTCCGCCCG
>CAYTDJ010000535.1:0-2149 GCA_964436265.1 uncultured Chloracidobacterium sp.
GTCTCTTACTACGGCACAGATCACTACATCACCCAATACGACAATGAGATAGGGCCGCCCTGGGAACCGAAAGCCTGGGAAACTTATCAAAAACTCTCGTACCCATTCCTTCAGGCGAACAAGATCAAAACACCGACGTTATTTCTCGGCGGCGAAAAAGATTTCAACGTGCCGATCGCCGGTGGCGAGCAAATGTATCAGGCACTGAGAAGCCTCGGGGTCGACACGCAGCTGATAATCTACCCGAACGAGAATCACGGTATCCAGCGCCCGAGTTACGTTCGGGATCGCTATGAGCGTTACCTTGCCTGGTATGACAAGTATGTAAAGAAAAAACCGGCCGCGCCTCCGTCTCCGATCGCCGCTTGGGAAGGAAAATGGAGCGGGAAGCTTACGAATATTCCGGCGAAGCCCGGGTCGCCATCGGTTGAGGTAACGATGGAGATCGGCGCGTTTCCGACATCGGACAACACTTGCTCAATGTGGAAGACGACCTATTCAGAATCGGGCAGCGTCACGTCGGTAAAGGATTACAAGCTCTGCCGCGGCAGCGGACCGGAAGATATCTACATAGACGAAGGCGGCGGTGTAAAGCTTTCGGCCCGCGTTATAGGCGATTCGCTTATCGTGCCGTTCAGATCGGACAAGACCCTGCTGGTGTCGACATATCGGCTACGCGGCGAGGTTCTTGAACTAGAAATACTGACGGTTGAAGATACGCCCGCTACGACCAGCCTTCAGCCAATGCAGGCGAAAGGGATCCAAAGGATCGAGCTTAAGCGCGTCGGTGAAAGTAAATAGGGTAGTATCAAGCCCGGAGCGCTGATACTCCAGTCGGCGCTCCGTTTCAGAATCGGAGCGACAGGCAGCTAAGTCCGCCGTCCATTTTTTCGAACTCGGACATTTCGAGTTCAATGAGGTTGTAGCCGAGACTTTCGAGTTTCGTCTTCAAATTCGGAAAACCGGCGGCGAATAAAACGTGATCGTTCACGCGAATACAGTTTGCGGCGTACTCCTCGCCCGCAGGCACACGGACGATCTCATATCCGTCAAACTCGGGCCGGCCAAGAAGCGAATCGGCAACGATAAGACGGTTTTCACCGATGAAGGTGATCCCGCTCTTGAGATGAAGCAGGCCTTGGGTGCCGCGAATGTCGACATGACTTGAGGTAAAGCCTGCCGCTTTCAGAAATCCGGAAAGCTGCTCAGCCCCTTCCCTGTTGGTCCGCTCCGAGATCCCGATCAAAAAGTGTTTGTCGATCTGGCAGACATCGCCGCCGTCCACCGTCCCCGGCGGTTGAACTTGGTCGAGCCGGTCATAGAATTTCGAAAGAGTTTCGGCCATGCTGACGACCTCGCCTTTTCGGCTTGCCGCACCGGGGTTTGTTATCACCGCACAATTATCGGTCACGATCGCGGTGTCCTCGACAAACGTCGAATCGGGATATGCCGGGTCCGCCTCTAGTTCTATCAACGTCAGGCCGCACCGGACCAAAGCTTCGCAATACGCCTGATGCTGAGCGAGTGCCTTTTCAAAAACCGGCGCGCCGAGATCGACGCTGGTGAGGCCGTCGGCGAAATTTTCGCTGGGTGGACGAACTATGGCTCTGGTGAACATTTACTTGCCTGTCTTACACATTTCGCTTTCGCGTATAACTACGGTTATTTCGCGTGCGGATAACGCCTGGGCGATTCGATCTGCGCTATCATCCGTCGTATGCCGATTGGACACATCACGGAGATAAGGCGCGTCCCGCTCGTCCAGTTTGACGTATACGAGCACGAGGAACAGTTCAGGCCGCCGGTCTATATTAAAGAACACAAAGCACTTAGCCGCACTGTCCTATTGGACGGGGTCGCCACGCCCTTCTACCTCGGGAAACGTAGCAGCCACAGCCGCGTGACGTTCAAGTTTGGCGAGGTCTGGTGCTACGTCGATTTTCATGCCGGAAAGCCCATCAACCTAAACGACCTTCTGTGGGACCTGAAAGACGAATATGAATTCGTCGCCGATGATGAACTGCGGGCGTTCGCACTAAACCAATCATAAACAGAAATAACGATGTGCGAAGCCGCTTGTACAATGCAGAAATTGTAGTGTTGAGAGCTTCACCTCGAAGGCCAAACAACAAAAAGGGCACTTGCTCTA
>CAYTDJ010000536.1:0-2142 GCA_964436265.1 uncultured Chloracidobacterium sp.
GTCTCTGGTCTCAAGTCTCTGGTCTATGACCTTGGGACTTGGGACCTGAGACTTGGGACTTGGGACCTGAGACTTGGGACTTGGGACCTGAGACTTGCGACTTGGGATCTGAGACTCTGACTTGGAGTTTTTACAAAGAGGCACCCTCCCTACCGGTCGGGTCTCCGCCTTTCGTTCCCGCGCCGGCGCAAACCGCAAAAAAGGAAGGGTGGGAGATGCAGAGTCGCCCACCTTAGGATCAAAGATCGATCTTGATCACTTATATCTAACAAATTCGAAAACCGTGGTCGTTCCACTTATCTCGTTTGCGACGACAAGGAGCGGGACGCCTGTCGGGCTGTCATCTTCGCTTACGAAGTGGACGCCCTCGGGACCTAGATCTCCAGCCGAAGAAGTATTTACGGCAGCTGAGAAATTGCGGTTGTTGATGTACTGGATAAATTCAACGTTGAAGGGATCTGTAACATCGTAAACAACGATACCGCCTGCTCTTTCCAGTCCTACGAAAACATATGTACGGCCGTATGCCTTTCCAACGGTGACGGCTTCGGGCTCGGGTCCTTTGTTGTCGCTGCGGTCATCGAAATTGTTGTTATCGTTGCTCGCGTTGAAGAACAGCGGATTTGCCGCGTACGTGATCTGTTCGAGCGAATCGCCGCTGTCAAATATCTGTTCGCCTTTTGTGGTCCAAATACTGAACGAACGGCCGCCTAGCGTATATAGTGCTTCATAGTCTGAGTCTGCATCTGTATTCCCAAGAGTCCGCGTAACATTCAATCGGCCGAGATTATCGTTGTTTCTCAAGCCGTTCGCTCCGGACGAGACGTCTGGGAAACCGACTGCTGCAAATGCAGCCTGATCCAGCGTTAGCGAACCGACTCGGGCCTCTTCGGAAAAGCCCGAATAGTCGCGTGCGTCGCCTTCGTTTGCGGTCACAAGAAATGTTTGGTTCTTGTATTTGAGTGTCGATATCGCATCAGGTTCGTACATTCCGAACACTGGCCAGTGTCGAACATTGAAGATCCCGTTATTGCTTGAGCCGGGAACATCTCGGTCGCTGGCGTCCAGTCGGTTGTTACCCGTCGTGTAATCCTTAAATCCAAGGCCTTTTATTGAAGTGATTTTTCCCTTTTCAATATCGATGGTCGCTATCGCGTTGTTCTCCTGCAACGTCACGTACGCGGTTTTCGAGTTGTGGTCTACGGCAATATATTCGGGCTCAAGATCCTGAGCGACTGTCGCATTCGGGCCGTAAATGCGGACGCTCGGGTCAAGCGTTGTGCCGTTAAACTCTGAAAAGCCGACCTGCGTCGCGACAGCATTTTGCACTCCACCGCGTAGATCGACGATAGTAACCGACCCTTCCGGATCGACAGAGTTGGCTTGGTTGTAGCTGTTCGGCTCGCCCTCATTGGCCGAAAGTACGCGATCGCAATTAGGCGTGAAGGTGATCATATCGGGCAGTGCCCCTGCGGGTACAGAATTAATGTGATTGCCCGCCGAGTCAAAGAATTCGATCGTGCCGTTGTCTGTCTTCACGTCTGCCTGAACGGCCGCCGCCACGACGCCGTTGCAGACATCTACACTGTTCGCCTGGTCGCCGTACGGTTCAATATCGATGGAAAAAAGAAAAGTCGGGTTCGTCGGGTCAGAGGCGTCAAGGACATCGATGGTTGAGTTTCCGCCGTTTACGACGAAGTACCGTTGGGAGAGAGGATCATGAGCAACGATCTCGGCCGCACCTTGATTGAATATGCCGGTGGCGTGTGTTCCTGCGAAACGGAGTCTTACTCCGGGTTTACCCGCGAGAACCGTCACTGACGATATGAACGAGATCAGTATGGCGACGGCAGTGCCGCGCACAATAGTGGTTAAAGGTGTCATAGTTTGGTCTTCCTTTCTTACGACGCCATACATCTGCCGGCACAGACGGTCGTCGATATTTTTGGGTGTTTTGTAGAAAGGTCAATTTTATCGGTCATATGTTTCAGCAGCATTAACGGCACGTAAATTCTCTGAAACGAAAATGGCGAGGCATTGCGGCCCCGCCATTTCGACTTCCCTGGTTCGTTCTGCTGGTCTAGAAGTTGAACCTGAATGCGAATTGGATCTGCCGGTTCGAGCCGAGGCCGACGGTACGTC
>CAYTDJ010000537.1:0-2141 GCA_964436265.1 uncultured Chloracidobacterium sp.
CATAATATAGTTGTTGCCCACTTTCTGGCGGCAACATTCCCTCGACGCACAGCACTCTCCAAACATCATCCTCTTTCTTTTCGACCTGCATACGGTCGTTGCGATCGCTGTTAGAGGTGGTCGAAGACGGCTTGAAGAGATTGATGATCTGGGAGATCGGGAAGCCTTCGGGTGCCCGCGAGGCGTCGTAATTTCGCATGATCGCCATCGCAAGCTGCGCCATCGTCAGCTTCTTGCCGCGTGCCGAGTCTGTGATCTTCGCGACGTCCTTCATGAATTGCTCGTAATTGAAGAACTCGAAAAGTGACTTCATTTGGTTCGTCTTTTTGTTGACGACCATTAAAGTAAAAATGCCGCAGTTCGGGTGGCAATTGCACGACGACCATCCCCACGGCGCGTCCGCCCCTTGCAGCATGTCCATCACTGACGTAAAGGCTGAATACGACGACAGCGGAAACCAATCGCGCATCGGCTCAAGCACACCGCCAAGCTGATCTTTCAGGTCGTGCGTCATTCCCGCAAGAGTGTATCTCTGCTGGATCCGGTCCTTGTCTGAAACGTCTTCATCTCGTCCGGTAAACGATACCGGCTGAAACGCGATCGTCTGTACCTTGTCGATGTTCTCGGCCGCAAACTTTACGATCGAACCGATCCCTTCGTTATTCCACGAATTCACGATCGTCGTCACGAGCGTGACCTTTATCCCAACCTCGGCAAAATTTTCGATAGCTTTTAATTTGACGTCGAAAAGATTCCCAACGCCCCGATGCTTGTTGTCCTCTTCGTTTGTTCCGTCGAACTGCAGGTAAACACCGTGCTGACCGGCTTCTTTCGCAGCCTTGGCAAACTCGATGTCTTCGGCGTAGCGGATGCCATTTGTGGCGGCGAGGATGCGATAGAAACCGATCTTCTTTGCATATGCAACAGCATCGAGAAAAAACGGCGAAAGCGTAGGTTCCCCACCCGAGAACAGAATGATTATCTGGCGACGCGGCTTGAACGAAACAGCCCGGTCGAGGATCGCCTTGATGTCCTCAAACGTCGGTTCGTGAACGTAGCCAACCTGATTCGCATCCATGAAGCACGGATTGCACATCATGTTGCAGCGATTGGTCAGATCGACGGTCAATACAGCTCCGCGGCCGAATTTGATATCAGAGGTGCCGTGATGGTGGACATGCGAGTCTTCGGCAGCTTTGAAATCACGGCCAAAGAACAGGTTCTCGATCCTTTCCAGAAAACGTGCGTCCGTCGCCAGCACGTCCTCAAACTCCCCGTGCGTAGGGCAGGTCTTTCGCATCAACACCTGTCCGTTTTCCTCGACTATCTGTGCCTTGATCTCGCCCGGATGTGAGTTCATCAGAATGTCGAGCGGAATGTCACCTGAGATCACACCATTCCGAACCTGCTTTACGCAGGCAGGACAAAGCGAATCCGTCTCACGCGGAAAACCAAGCGGCGGAGCTGTACGCTCGTAAGACTTGAGCAGAGGTTCGGCAGCCCACGCCGGCTGTATTGACTGGCCTTCAGGTACGAGCGAATTCACCGCCTGGAAAGTCTTCCAACCGATATCCGCCATTTTTGACACGGCCTTAGAACCTTTTCTTCCGTTTCCTTTCCCTTCGCCTCTTCTAAAATTATCGCTAAACATAAGTTTTCGACGGTGGGCATCCCGCAACCGTCCTAAATCTTATCAAATTGAAGGGTCAAGGAAAATGTCGAACGTGTCTATAAAAGCTGGTGTGATTCCGGCATTAGGACGACCTCGGCCATGACTCCTTCGCCTTCCTGAGTGGCGGCAAAGAATGCAGCCCGGGCCGCCGCATCGATACTCAGCATCTTTGAACGATCCACTTTCATTGTCACATTGTCCCAAAATGTGGAGTCAACGCCGCCGAGGTGCATCAGCGAGAATCGGATGCCAAAGCGTTTGTATTCCTGAGCGAGGCATTTGACCATGCCGGTGAGGGCATATTTTGCGGCGCAGTAACCAGCCGCTTGCATCATCGGGGCCTTTCCTAAAATTCCGGGGAAAGCAACAACACGGCCGAATTTCTGTTCAGACATTTGCGGCAAAACGGCCTGAAAGACGTTGAAAGCCGAGCGAAGGTTCGCGTTCAGCATGGCGTCAAGATCGTCGG
>CAYTDJ010000538.1:0-2140 GCA_964436265.1 uncultured Chloracidobacterium sp.
TAAGCGGCCGCGTTATGAATAACGCTCGGGTCCGCATTTGGCGGGAACGCATTACTGGCCTCGCACTCATCGGCCTTGGTGTTCGGCTCGCGCTCATAAAACGCAGCTGACCGCTGGCGGAAAGTTCAATTCATGAAACCGCGTCGATGCTGACATATCCCGATGTCGGTTTTTTCTTGCGTGATGCGTCAGATGATCATGAAAGTGCCCACGGCCATGTTCTTGTTACCTTGGCAAAAAGGGTATATGATCTGCGTCCCCCCAGTAAATTTGACCGCCGGAGGTGAACCGTGAACATCAATGAGCTTAGGAAATACGAAAATTGGATCGGCCAGCGGGCAGATGTTATCTATTCCCACGTTCGTGCATTCGGCGGATGGGAGAATGTTTTTCCGGGAAACCTGCCCCGGTGGGCAAGCAAGGTCCGAAACTATTTCAACATCGTTCCGGCGTCGCTAACCCAGGTGACGGAATCGGAAGCAAGAGCATTCCTAAAGTACACGCAGAAATTCAAGTTCGAGCTTGAGTGCCACGAGGCTCAGAGTGCGAACCGCAACGACCCGGCCAACTACAAGCGAAACCCCGACGGTTCTCTTCCCAAACCCATTTGGGACGTACCTGCGGGCTGCCCGGTCGATGCGTCTAACGCGGTCAAGCACACTAGCTTTATAGACAGCATCGCCGTCAAGAGCGCGTTGACAAAGTATGTGTATCGCGACGAAAACGGGCGGCTCTGGTTTCAAATGGCTGCCGGATCGACGATCTATCACTGGGGGGCACCCGTCAACCACCTGACCGCGATGTTCGAGGCGATCTTCGTCGACAAGGTCCGCAAACAGGAGGGCACACCTGCCTTCAAACTCGTCAATCCCGACCCAGGCGTCCGCGGTTCAAGCGAGGTAATTATCAGAAATCCGGACGGCCGCGGCATGGTCGGCGCCGTCAAGCAAAAGATCGACATCCGTTCGATAATTGTTAAAGATCCGGTTTACCAGGGCTCTTATAATTACGCAGAAACCAGCCAGGTAGGCCTCGCTGCACACGAAAGACTTGATGTGAAACCGCACAGCGGCGGGTGGGACTTTTACGTAAACCCGTCCGACCCGTTTTCGGCTCTTAAAGACCGGACCTTCCCTCGTGAAGACGTTTGGGGCAAGCCGCTCGCAGGTCAGGTGTGAGCAGATCGTTCGTTAGGGTTATCACGCGAACCTCTGGGATAAAAACAGAACTACTTGGCACGACCGAAGTCCACGGTCAATAGTCCACTTGATCGGATTGCTGAGGGTATTTCGCAGATAAGTTTACTTCTGCTCACGTTTTTGGCATCTTACGTCGTATATGCGGATGCTGATAGTTCCAATTCTCGTCATCGGGCTTTTCGGAACGAATTATACTCAGACTAAAACAGACACTTGCTTTCCTGCGAGGGTTGCTTTTTATAACGAGGTTGCGCTTGGAAGCAAGGATGGAGTAAGAGATCTCTATCAGGCCGAGGAACGCGCGGTTGACCCCGGATTTATTCCGAATCGTCCTTCGATATCGCGGGAACAGGAAATTGCCGATTATAAAAGAAGAAGAAATCTTATCGTTGGACCAATATTGAATGATTTACGATCAAGAATGGCGGAGATAGCTCGATCGAACGACATTCTCTTGCTTGAAGGCTCTTCGCTGGACGAGGCTAACGTCTTTTTAGCACTCGACAACCGTTTAGATATCACATCGCTGATGATCCTTCACTTTAACGATGCTTCGTTCAAGCCGGGACTAAAAGCTCAGGTGAACGTTCCGTATATGAGGGTTGGTGTAATCGACTCTACGAAGCTGTACGGTTCGAGTGACACCCTTCACGGTTTCGAATCGGTTGGCAGTTTAGATTTGCTTTGCAAAGCCGAAGTTGGTAATAAATGCAAGCAGCTATTCGACCTCTTACAAAAGTTCTCGATCGAAAGGAAGTATGGGATGATCTTTGATTCAAGCAAGGATCTTCCTTCGGAGATACGGTTGGTTGCCTGTTACGAGGCAACGGCCGAGTTTATAGAGTTTTTCAATCGTAACGTGCCTCGTCCGAAGTGAAGCGCATTTTCCAGAATGCTGTTGATGTTTAGGCGGACCTTCGATCTTCAGAGATCGGATTTGT
>CAYTDJ010000539.1:0-2139 GCA_964436265.1 uncultured Chloracidobacterium sp.
ACGCCTGTTCCAGGACGGAACGATCCCCGCCGCATTCAAAGTAACCAGCAGCCAGGTCGCTCCAAAAGGCATCATCTGCGTCACCTACGAACGCGACGGCGATGTAAAAACTGGCGCACCTAAGATAAAAGAAGATTAAGAGAATTCACCACAGAGACACAGAGAGCACGGAGAAAGAAATTCTAATATGAAGTTTGACCACAAAGTTTCTAAAACAACTCTGTGTCCTCCGTGACTCTGTGGTGAATTCTTATGGAGACCAATTATGAAGACAACAGCTACAATCCTGACGACGCTGATGATGATGTTCCTTGCGGGTATCGCGTCGGGGCAGGAGAAAACGGTTACGGGTTACGCGCCGGTTAACGGTCTCAAGATGTACTACGAGATCCATGGCAGCGGCGAGCCGGTGGTGCTGTTGCACGGCGCCTTCATGGCGATCACGGACGACTGGCGTGTGTGGATCAACGAACTCGCCAAAACGCGTAAAGTGATCGCCATCGATATGCAGGGCCACGGGCGGACGGCTGACATCAAGCGCGATATTACTTACGAGAACCTATCGGACGATGTGGCCGCGTTGCTTGATTATTTAAAGATCGGACAGGCGGATATTGTCGGTTACTCCTTAGGTGCAGGCACGGCGATGATGACCGCGATCCGGCATCCGGAAAAGGTGCGAAAGGTGGTCAGCATCTCGCACCCGATCCGGCGCGACGGCTGGGTCAAGGAAGCGAACGACTTTTGGCCGAATTTCTCGTTGGAAATGATGAAAGGCTCACCTGCCGAAACCGAACGCGAGAAACTTAATCCGGTCAAAGGCAGTTTTCCCGATTTTTTCGCTCACATCAAAGCCGCGGCGATGAGGCGTTGGGACTTTGGCGCCGATAGATTCGCGGCTACCAAAGCACCGATGTTCTTCATCCACGGCGACGCCGATGGCGTGCGGATGGAGCACATCGCTGAAATGTACCGCTTCAAGGGCGGCGGCAATATCCACGGCGACATGCAGCCGCGGCCGGAATCGCGCCTCGCGATCATTCCGAACACGACGCACGTCACGCTGATGAACCGACTGTCCACGATCGTCCCGATGATCATCGACTTTCTCGATGCTAAGCCTCAAAACAAATAGTCGAAACGTAACAGGATGGTTTGGAAATACACGATAAGAATGGCCTCATTTCAGACCCCCTCCTCATAACCAACCTCTGCTTCCGACATTTTCGCCATTCGCAATATCCATTTCGGGTGTATCATTAGGCGCGAAAAGTTCGAACAAACACAGGAGTAAGCTATGTCAGAAGCGAAAACTGTACTCGTCGTTGGGCTTGATCCAACACTGATCGATTGGTCGCAACCGGGCTATCCGCCGGGCATGACCACGGAAAAGGTATTCGCCGGTATCAAGTCTTCCGAAGAGCTATTGACCGGCCTCGGTTACGAAGTTCAAACATGCCTGACCGACTTTGGCGAAACCGCTGAGACGGTCGTCAAAAGCCAGCTCGAGCTCAAGCCTTGGGATTGCGTGCTTATCGGAGCGGGTGTTAGAACGGTTCCGAGCAATTTCATTCTGTTTGAGAAACTCGTAAACGTCGTGCATGAAAACGCACCCCAGGCAAAGATGTGTTTCAATCAGCTGCCGGCCGACATTGGCGAATCAGTAAAGCGTTGGGTCTAAACGATTCGGGTTACTTTCAAGGAGCTAAAGAAAATGACGGAGAGTTCAAGGATCAATATCGGAGCGCTCACGATCGATTACCTTATTGATGGATCGGCCACAGGCACATCCGGAGTGTTCGAGGTTACGGTGCCGCCGGGAGCGAATGTCCCGCCGCCGCACAGCCACACGCACAACGAGGAGATCGTTTACGTTCTCGAGGGCACGCTGCGTTACTCGGTCGACGGAGAGGCCCGCGACCTTGGACGCGGCGATTCGATGTATAGCCCTAAGGGTTCGGTCCACGCATTCAGCAATCCACATAACGATTTGGCCCGCGTGTTGATATTCAACACCCCAGACATCGGTGCGCAGTATTTTCGTGACGTCGCTGAAGTGGTAAATGCCAGCGGCCCACCTAGTATAGGGGCTCTTATGGCCATAATGGGCCGATACGGGCTGGTGCCGGCTCCGCCGCC
>CAYTDJ010000540.1:0-2124 GCA_964436265.1 uncultured Chloracidobacterium sp.
CTTCCTGTCCGGCAAGTTTTGAGCCTTCCTGTCCGGCAAGTTTTGAGCCTTCCTGTCCGGCAAGTTTTGAGCCTTCCTGACCAGCTAACTTCGAACCTTCCTGTCCTGCAAGTTTAGTTTCCGCGGTCACTGTGTTTCCGCCAAACGAACCCTCGTCAAACCTGACACCTGAGTAATATCGGTATCTTGAACCTGCCGATCCATTGCCCTCAGGCGGTTCAAACTTTCGGAGAGCCACTTCGTAGAGATATTTCTTGAGAAAACCGGTCCAGGTAAATTGTTTTGAGCGGCCGCTGTCTTTTGCAAAAAAGAGTCCCTCGTAGTTTTTTCGCGAAACGTCGTACCCCGCGCGTGACCACGGGAAGAAGACCGAGATGCCATTTGAATATTGGTATTCTCCGCCGCTGAAACCGCTCAGAATCACTGCTTTGTTAAGTTCTGTGACCACGTTGCGGCAGGCGGCTTGAAGTTCTACCAATATCTTTGTGTCGTCGCCGCCGCCAAGCTCGTCGATCAGCGTAGCGCACTCCTTACCGAGCAAATCGCAAAAGTCCCCGAGGTCAATGTTTTGGTCGTACATGTATGATTGGCACTTCCAATGTACTTGCAAAACGACGCGTTCCATCTGACGGTATATGCGGCTGTTCGGGTCGTCAAAACACGCAAGAAGAATGATCGACAGGCCGTCGAAGGCGATCGTAAGATCCTGCAGCTTACTGAGATCCCAGGCGGCCATGTCGACCGATGATCCGCCGATCGTAAATGCGTCCTGCGACCTGATAAACTCCCGGACAAAACGTTCGGCGAAAGCATTCGGATCGTACTTTCCGCGATTTTCGTTAGCCAGAGTTCCTAGTATCTTTGCGTATGTCCAACCAGCACTCGGTACGCTGCCTTCAGACGCGATCATTGTTTTGGCAACGGAACTAAACTGGTAGCCCACCTCCAACATTCCCATAACGCAAGCGTCGAATCCGAGCAGGTCAAGCGGTTGCCCGAGAAGCTCGGTCGTTTCACGCGCGAGCTCGTCATCATCGAGATCAAAACCTTCAACATAACCCTTGAGCTCGTCCTCGGTTCGGACAAGCCGATCCAGCATGATGAATAGGTCATTCATCTTCATTGTCTTGCCCGACGTCTCATCCTTGAACAATCCGATATCCTGAAAGCCGAGCGAGTGTCCCGAAAAGATCAGTGCGTATTTTTTAGCACGGCGGCCGTAAGTGATCTCCCCGTTTTCGTTTACGACCTCGACATTATTGACACACCAATCGACGAAATTAATGACCGACCGTTTGTCAGCAGCATTTTCATTCTGCTTGGCCGGCGTCGGGTAAAGTTTGTCAGGCACCTTGAACGAACGAACATACTTCGCCCTCTTTGGATCCGAGAAATCGCAATACAGCGTTGGTATCGATGGCGAGTTGCCGTCGTAATAGACAAACAAATTCGGGCTGTCCGGCCCCTCGCCTGCCACGCCCTTTATCTGCTCAAGAGCGTAAGCCATATCGACGGCAAGATTGTTGTCGCCTGCCATATAGATCATTATCGTCCATTCTTTCAGGTCCATTGTATGAGGCCTCCGGCAGCGGGTTGCATCCACCGAAACTTCGTTTACGGCGTGTAAGGGCTGCGATCAAATCTAAGGGAGTGTCAGGATTGAATCAAATATAAGTCAAATAAGCTATTGAGCAAAGCGATCTTTAGTCAACGGACTTGAAAATCGCCTGTTCATACTACTGCTTCACAAGCCAATTCTGCCTGCATTTGTGTTGTTCCGGAGGCCATTTCCTGCTAACCTCTGTAAAGTTTTTCCAACAAAAATAAGGCTTTTCTGCATTAATGAACTCGAAGCTGCGATGACGAACGAGATCGAAAACGGATCAGACACATCGGACCGGAGCGGATCGGCGGACAGTATTGAAACGCGTGTCCTCGAAACAGACGGCGAGCCGATTGGTCCGGAGTCTGTCAAATCAACACCGGCGATCAGCGAAGGGATCGTCATAAATGGCCGTTATCGCGTCGTCGGGTTGCTGGGCAAGGGCGGTATGGGCGAGGTGTACCTCGCCGACGACACTAAGATAAATCGAAAGGTCGCGCTCAAGGTGCTTCACTCCGACC
>CAYTDJ010000541.1:0-2122 GCA_964436265.1 uncultured Chloracidobacterium sp.
GATGACCTTTGCCCCTGAATTGACGAGGCGTTGGGTCAGAGCCCCCCGCCCAGGGCCGATCTCGATGATAGTTTCTCCTGGCCGCGGATCGACCGCTTTGATTATCTTGTCAATGAAGTCTTGATCTACGAGGAAGTTCTGACCGAGAGATCGTTTGGCAAACCCGGTTATTTGATCACGGTTATTCATTCTCACCCATCGGATAACCGGTCACTTCAATATCATCGCCATGTCGTGTGATCTCGATATCTTTCAATCGAAGTGCATCCATAAGGTCAGATGCACCCATTCCGCCTATTGCATGTGGAGCATTTCTCCCTCCGATCACTATCGGCGAGATTAGAAACGTGACTTTATCGACTAGCCTGGCATCGACGAATGCTCCAGCCACCTCTGTACCGCCCTCGACCAAGACACTCTGGATCTCCCTGATTCTGAGTTCTTCCAAGACACCGGGCAGATCGCGCCCACCCAATTCCGATTCGATGACGTCGACGTCGCGAGCTCGAATCGCCTCGACCTTCGCCGCGTCACGGCTATTGGTGAAAACCAGAGTCGGACTCGCGTTTACTGACGTAACGATAGTTGAGTCTAAGGTGGTTTGAAGGCGATTATCCAGAACGATGCGTACAAGTGGTCTTCGGCGCAGCTTCCCGCTGCGATCCGTTAAGCTGGGATTGTCGACCACAACCGTGTTTCCGCCGACAAGGATCGCATCGTGTTCGTGCCGTATATCGTGAACGCGTTTCCTTCCGAGTTCTCCTGACAGTGCCGTTGAAACACTGCCCCCGAGAGAGATCCTGCCGTCAAGCGACATTGCCAACTTCAAGTGAACGAACGGCCGTCCTTTCCTATGCCATGTGATGAACTTTTCGTTAAGCCTTGATGCTTCCTCGGCAAGAATTCCTGTAACTACTTCGATCCCCGCATTTCTTAATCGTTCAAATCCCTTTCCGGAGACCAATGGATTCGGATCGTCGATCGGACAGACGACACGCTTGATACCGGCATTGATCAGAGCATCAGTACACGGAGGTGTCTTTCCGTGATGATCATGCGGTTCAAGCGATACGTAGGCAGTTCCGCCTCTAGCTTTTTCGCCCGCTTCTTCAAGAGCGATCACTTCTGCGTGCGTGACATTGTCTTTTAAGTAAGTCCCTTCACCAATGATCGAACCGGTAGCAGATACGATCACACAACCGACAAGTGGATTTGGTGAGACCAGTCCGGCCCCGTTACACGCAAGTTCAATCGCACGAGCGACAAACGCTTCGTCAATGGCACTATTTTGTACAATTTCGGAATTCAATTGAACAATCCGTTGACGTAACTTTCCGGGTCGAACACCATTAGGTCGTCAACCTGCTCGCCGATCCCAACATACCGTATAGGAAGATTGAGCTCCTTTGCGATCGCGACGGCGATACCTCCTTTGGCGGTTCCGTCCAATTTGGTCAATACGATGCCGGTAACGTCGGCAACCTTTGTAAACTGTCTAGCCTGTTCGAGTCCATTTTGTCCGGTCACCGCATCAATTACGAGAAGCGTCTCATGAGGTGCCTGCGGAACCTCGCGTCCTGCAATACGCTTCATCTTTTCAAGTTCCGCCATCAAATTGGCTTTGTTATGCAATCTTCCCGCAGTATCCACGATCAAAACATCGGAATTCCTTGCTTTGGCTGATTGAAGAGCATCAAAAAGAACGGCTGCGGGGTCAGTGCCCTGTTTTTGTTGGACGATCGGCACACCAGCACGACCGGCCCAGATCTCAAGCTGGTCTGATGCTGCGGCTCGGAACGTGTCTGCCGCACAGATCAGAACATCGTTGCCTTCGTTCTTGATCCTCTGAGAGAGTTTACCGATCGTAGTCGTTTTGCCGACGCCATTCACACCTACGACCATCAGTACATATGGTTTGATGGAACCATCTACGGCGGTCTCCGAAGAAACTCCGCGTTCTTTCGAGTGTCGGAGGATATCCAGCAACTCATTCTTCATTGTTGCCTTCAACGCGCTAATGTCGTTGATCTCCTGGCGGGAAACACCTTTGCGAACCGCTTCGAGAACCTGCATCGTGGTCTGTACACCAATGTCGGTCGATATGAGCATTTCCTCAAGTTCA
>CAYTDJ010000542.1:0-2119 GCA_964436265.1 uncultured Chloracidobacterium sp.
AATGAAGACGATCGCAATATGTTCCTTTCCGGTAGAAGCGGCTGCGACCAGATTAAGAGTTGCACAGTTCATAGATTCGCTGGCCCAGAACGAAATAAACGTAACTATCCGGCCCTTCCTTGATGGTGAACAGTTCGCCAGAATTTACGGTGGGGGACGAGGACTTTCGCGTGCTTCTTCCATGTTACGTTCAATTCTTTTGCGCGTAAAACTGCTTGCCGAAATACGGAATTTTGATCTTCTGTTCATTCAGCGCGAGGCGATGATCTTCGGGCCGGCGATCTTTGAGTGGTTGTATCAGCGGATCGGGCGTTTGCCTATGGTTTTGGATCTGGACGACGCGACTTACGTGCGTTATGTCAGTCCGCGATTTGGAAAGATCGGCAGTCTCTTCAAATTCTTTGGCAAAACCGACCGTTTGATCGACAGAGCGGATGTCGTCATCTGCGGTAACAGGTTCATTGCAGATTACGTTGAGAAACGCGGGACGAAAGCGGTAATAATCCCGACCATCGTCGATACCGACGTTTTTACTCCGGTGCAGAAGAACAATGATCCACCTGTATTGGGTTGGATCGGGACACATTCCACATTTCCATTTCTTGAGAGATTACTTCCGGTTCTCGAGAAACTCGCGAAAAAACACAAGTTCAAACTAAGGGTGGTCGGATCAGGCAGAAAAGAAATTGAGGTCGAGGGCGTAGAGGTTGAGAATCTGGATTGGAGCCTGGAACGCGAAGTTTCGGATTTTCAGTCGCTTGATATCGGCCTGTATCCGCTCGATACGAAAGGAAGTCTCGATCCTGCCTGGCTTGCGGGAAAGTCGGGATTTAAGGCCATTCAATATTTGGCGGTGGGCATTCCGTTTGTTATGTCGCCCATCGGGGTCTGTGCTGAGATCGGGGAACCCGGAAAAACTCACTTCAATGCGGAGACGGCGGAAGATTGGTATAATTCGCTTGATCGACTGTTATGCGACAGTGAATTGCGTGTGACAATGGGCAAAGCCGGCCGTGATCATTCGATCGCGAATTACGGACTGGAACAACATTCTGCCGTACTTGCGGATACTCTGAGATCCGTAGTTCGGTTACGTAAGCGTTAGCCGATCGATCGAAAAGATCCACATATGAACATTTTGGTTACCGGCGGTGCCGGATTTATCGGGTCTCATCTTGTAGATGCACTGGTCGAGAGCGGGCATTCGGTGCGAATTCTCGATTCTCTGGTCGAGCAGGTCCACGGCGGAAAGATCCCGGAACACCTGAATCCGTCTGCCGAGTTCTTAAAGGCCGATGTCTGCGATGCGGATGCGGTCTCAAAGGCACTCGACGGCATCGATGTCGTATATCATCAGGCCGCTGAAGTCGGCGTTGGGCAGTCGATGTACGAGATCGTCAAATACGTAAAGACGAATGACCTTGGAACGGCTGTCCTGCTTGAGGAGATGATCAAGCGGCCCTCGCAATTCAAGAAACTGGTCGTTGCATCTTCGATGTCTATCTACGGCGAAGGAGCCTACCGCTGCGATAACTGTGATGCTGCAGTCAATCCGTTCTTACGTTCGGAAGAAAAGCTCGCCGCTCATGAGTGGGACTACACCTGCGAAAAATGCGGCTCGGAACTTGTCCCAATAGGAACATCGGAGGAAAAGCCGCTGTTCCCGACGTCTGTTTACGCGGTCAGCAAACAAGATCAGGAACAGTATTGTCTGTCGGTTGGCCGAGCATACAATATTCCGACCGTCGCATTCCGCTATTTCAACGTTTACGGTACCCGGCAAGCATTGTCGAATCCATACACAGGTGTTTGTGCGATTTTCTCATCACGATTTTTGAACGATCAGGCCCCGCTTGTGTTCGAGGATGGCGAACAGACCCGAGATTTCGTACACGTGAGCGATATAGTCAGGGCAAATCTCCTGGCCTTGGAAACTGACAAAGGCGACTATGAAATGTTCAATATCGGTACCGGCCGTCCGTCCTCGGTCAAGGACATCGCCCGCCTTATCGCTAAAGGTTTGGGTAAGAATATCGAGCCTGAGATCGTAGGCAAATACAGAGCTGGAGATATTCGGCATTGTGTTGCTGACATTTCGAAAGCTCGAAGGCTTCTTGGC
>CAYTDJ010000543.1:0-2117 GCA_964436265.1 uncultured Chloracidobacterium sp.
CTCAGATACGATCTACGCGCGCTTCACGGACCGCGAAGGCGTCCTCTGGATCGGCACGAATCGAGGCGTGAGCCGGTTTGATCAACAAGGATCGTTTCAGCAGACCGTTTCGGACATTCCGAACAGCAACTTTATTCGCACATTATGGTTTAACGGGCGTGCTTTATACGCAGGCTCAAACCGTGGCTTGTTCGAATACGACTATGAGTCCGAAGCATGGGACAAGGTGCCCGGCCTTGAAGAGCGGGTGATCTATGACATAGGAGTGAACGCCCAAGGCATCGTCGTCGGAACAGCATCCGGTACGTACGATTTTAACGGTCGGTCGATCATCGGCGGCGATACGCGAAGTGTCGAATCCTTTGGCAAGGCGACGTACGCCGCGATCGTCGGGCGTGGCGTCGTTGATATTTCGACCTCGCGACAGGAAGTCGTCTTCCCCGATGAGACTGTAAGTGCTCTTCTCACGGTTAACGGAATTCTCTGGATCGGAACCGGAGGCCACGGGCTCTTCAGTTTTGACGGCAAGACTACGAAACCCGAAGTCGGTCCCGAGGAGTTGAAGGCGGGAACGATCTGGAATATGAGCCCGGGCCTCGACGGAAGTATTTGGATCGCGGGACAGCATGGCGTGTTTCGCGTATTGAATAAACAGGTCGAGAAGGTCATCGAGGCGGAAGACGTCCGCGACGTCTATGTTGAGGGCACGGACGTCTGGGCCGCGACGACGACACGCGGTCTCCTTCATGCCCGTCGCGATGAGCGATTTGGCTGGATCGTGTCCTCGATCGGTTTCGAGCAAGGACTGCCTTCTGAAAAGGCGTTTTCGATCGTTCCGTCCGATGGGTTGCTCATAGGGACGAATCGAGGCGTCGTCACATATCGCCCGGGGAAGATCGCGCCAAAGTTGATCACGGTTCGCATACTTAGCCAACGCGTTCACGACCTTGGCGAATTAAAGTCCGCGATCGCGCTTGAGTATCCGCAGAATTCGCTCCTTGTCGAGGTAGCTGGACAGAGCAGCCGGACTTTTCCCGAGGAGTTTCAGTATGCATTCGTCTTGCGGAACTCGAGAGGCGACGAAGTCTCACGACAGCTTTCCAACGACCCGCAGTATGCACCAACCGATCTGAAGCCTGGCGACTATACGATCGAGGCGATCGCGTTCAACCGCGACCTGCTCACGTCTGAACCATTAACGATCTCATTCTCGATCGGCAATGCGCCGTTTCCGTGGACGGCGACTGCGCTTGGTGTTCTGCTCGTTTTGGCTCTTTTCGGTTTGCTTTGGGCATTTATCGAGCATAGGCGAATGACACACCGCAATCGCGAACTCGCCGCTGCGCGTTTCGACCTTGCGAACGAGGCCGAACGCGAACGCCGCCGCATCGCCCGCGACCTGCACGACCAAACGCTTGCCGATCTGCGAAGCCTGATGATGAAGAGCGACAAAGGAACTCTAACCGGGCCGGAGTTTCGCGAAGAGGTCGAAGCCGTTTCGACCGAGATCCGCCGCATCTGCGAAGACCTCAGCCCGTCAGTCCTGGAAAACGTCGGGCTTGTCGCCTCGCTCGAATTTTTGCTGGGCCGCACGGTGGAGAATCACCTCTTTTCAGCCGACGAATCGGTAGAGGAAAAGATCAAGTTTCCTATAAACGTCCAGCTGCAGATCTATCGCATCGCACAGGAAGTGCTTACGAATATTCAACGCCATTCAGATGCGAATCTGGTAGAAATGAAGGTCGAGGCCAGCGAGGACGGCGAACTCTTACTTCAGATAATCGACGATGGAAAGCCCTTTCACCCCGACGGCGGATCAAAGCCCGGACGCGGTATCGCGAACATCCGCTCGCGCGCGAGTCTGATCAACGCGGACTTGGATTGGAAGAATGGGCCATCAGGCAAGAATGTCTTTGAACTCCGCGTTGCTGACAAAAGCGAATAGCTCCTAAACAAACCGCGAGCGGGAGCACGACAAACACAGGAGTTACGATCACGAATATCGAATGTGACCAAAATCCCGGCAGTTGGAACGCTCCTGTGATAATGGGTATTCCAAGGGTCACGGAATAGTAGATCGCGATCGGTATCAAAAGCCGAAGTACACAAGTTCCCTT
>CAYTDJ010000544.1:0-2111 GCA_964436265.1 uncultured Chloracidobacterium sp.
GATCGTTTTACAATCAGGCAGACGCCGAGCCAGGAATAGGATCAATTGCCACTTAAGTCTTGCGGTGAGAGCTTGGGACATTTCTGTTAAAAGACGATCGCTACGGATCTAAGAACGTCCTTGATCCTCGCTCTTGATTCTTCGCTAAGCGATCCTGAAAGCAGAGAATCCTTTTCCTTTTCACTCATCTGCTTGACCGCTTGGCTGAGGAATGCGGACTGGTCAAGATATCTGACGCAGGGCTTGCAGGCGAGCAAATGCATTTTCATAAGAAACCTTTCCCGTATCGTCAGCGGCCGATCGAGCGAAGCGGAAATAATGTGGACTATTTCCTTGCACGACGGAAAGATTCGAAGTATCGCGCGCCTAAATGGCCTGGTTATTTTCTGAATGATCGTCAACTCGCTCACCTTGCCTTCATAAACCAATTTATCTCAATACACCTGCGCAGTGCCATCCGGGCACGATGCATCATTACCCAGAAGTTGCTCGTTGACAATTCCAGCAGGCCGCAAATTTCTTCCGTGTCCAGTTCATTCATCTCACGAAGCGTAAACACATGTGCCACCCGTTCAGGTAATTTGCCCATACAATTGTTAAGTACGCCGAAGAATTCCGACTGCTGTATCGCTTCTTCGGGCGAACGGTGCCAGATCCGCGGGCTGAGCGTGTCGCTCCAGTGATCCTTGAATTCATCCTCGCGCTCAAAAAGCGGATCGAATTCGGAAAGGTCCGTGTCCGAAGGTTCGAACGGGACTTCTTTGCAGGACTTTCTGATCTGATCGACGATCTTGTGCTTAAGTATGCCGGTAAGCCAGGTCCGCTCGGTCGAACGCCCCGAATATGAGTGAAGTTGCTGCAAGGCCGCAAGCAGTGTCTCCTGAACGGCGTCTTCCGCACGAGTTTCATCGCGAAGACGGACCAATGCGAACCTGAATAGATAGTCCCCATGATCGTCCACCCAAACAGCCGGATCGATATTCCATTCGACCTTGGGAAGGCCCGCTTCTTCGTTCATTCGATCGTTTTCCTGCCGGCCGATCTCGGCCGTCGTCTGGCGGATCATCTTAACTTTTCCTGATCTCGTTCCTGATCGCGTCGATAAGATATGACGGTGCGTTCATTTTTGCAACCGCTCGCTTAAGGGCTTGTTTCAATTTCTGATCGTCAGCGACTTCCTCAAATGTCCGCGGTCCGCTGCGCGTGTAGGGCTCCACATCGTAGAGCCAACTTCGCTGCGTCTGAATATGCTTGGCAAACGTCCCGCTGCCGTTAAAAGTCTTGTTCATCCTGTTCACTCCAGGCCATTCGGCGAAAGCTCTGCATTACACAGTCTTTATCAAGTGTCGTGCGGCCTTTATTCCAGCCATTTTTATGGAATTTTTGGCGAAAATCTGGCGATTGTCTTGTTCGCGCGACGTGCGAACGGAGACTTATTCATGAACGAACCTATGAGGATATTGATACTTGGCGGCGGATTCGGCGGTCTATACACTGCTTTGAACCTCGAAAAGACTCTAGCGAAAGACAGGGACGTAGAAGTTACCTTGGTTAACCGCGAGAATTTCTTCCTATTTACGCCGATGCTCCACGAGGTAGCGGCGAGTGACCTTGATATTACCCACATCGTCAGTCCGGTGCGTAAATTATTGAAACGGGTAAAGATATTCCACGGCGACGTGGAAGGCATAGACCTCGAACAGCGCGTTGTCCACGTATCGCACGGAAACGAGCATCATCATCACGAACTATCTTACGACCATTTGGTGCTTGGCCTTGGCTCGATCACTAACTTCTATGGAAACAAGGGCCTGGAAGAGAACGCTCTGACGATGAAGACTCTTGGCGACGCGATCTTCCTTCGAAATCATATGATCTCGAATTTGGAAGAGGCGGATTTCGAATGCTGCCCTAAGATACGCGAACCGCTGATCAACTTTGTCGTCGCAGGCGGCGGATTCGCAGGGGTCGAAACCATCGCCGGAATCAACGATTTTCTCCGCGAGGCACTCAGGTTCTATCCCCATCTGACCGAAGACATGATCCGCGTTATCCTAGTCCACGCCGGCGAGACTCTTTTGCTCGAAAAAAAAAAAAAACTCGGCAAGTAC
>CAYTDJ010000545.1:0-2111 GCA_964436265.1 uncultured Chloracidobacterium sp.
TTATTTAGGATAAAGCCGCTCGAAAAGATCCTTGCAGAATCCGAGGATAAGGGCAAAGGAACTTTGAAGAGAACGTTGGGCGTTTCGGCACTTACTCTGCTGGGCGTTGGAGCGATCATCGGCACGGGCATTTTTGTTCTGACGGGCCAGGCTGCGGGAAGGCATTCGGGCCCAGCTGTCGTAGTTTCGATGATAATTGCCGGCCTGGTCAGCGCACTCGCCGCACTATGTTATTCCGAATTCGCATCATCAGTACCGATCTCAGGCTCGGCCTATACGTATAGTTACGCGACGCTTGGCGAGTTCATCGCATGGATAATCGGCTGGGACCTGATCCTTGAATATGCGTTTGGTGCTGCAACCGTCGCCGCGGGATGGTCGGGAAACGTCATCAGCCTTCTTTCGGACTTCGGGATACATTTCCCGGTCGCGCTGAGTGCCGCACCGGGCACCAAATTCGTTGGCCTTTCGGCTGACGCGGCCGCACAGCTTTCGAACCTGCGCGTCGGTGAGACGATATTGAATCCGCCGGCAGGTTACAACGTGTTGACTGAAGAGCTTGCCAAAGGAATGTCGTTGGCTGGTATACAAGCGCCGGTCGAGACGGCGTTTTTCAATCTTCCGGCGTTTCTGATAGCTATCGCCGTGACTGCATTGCTTGTAAGAGGAATTCGCGAATCTGCGAACTTCAACTCCGTCGTAGTGATGGTCAAGATCGGCGTCGTCCTGCTCTTTATCATTGCAGGCGTTGGTTACGTTAACACACATTACCTCGGCATCGGATGCGAACCCGGTGTCGGTGACTGTTTGCAGTTCATTCCACCCAACACAGGAGTGTTTGGCGAGTATGGTTACAGTGGAATACTGACCGGCGCGGCCGTGATCTTCTTCGCTTATATCGGATTTGACGCTGTTTCGACCGCCGCTCAAGAGGCAAAGAACCCCCAAAAAGACATGCCGAGGGCGATCATAGGCTCGCTTGTTATTTGCACGATCTTGTACATCTTGGTCGCGGGGATCATGGTCGGGCTGGTTCCTTACACTCAGTTAAAGGAAGAAGCCGCACCTATTGCGGCCGCGATCACCGCGGCTTCCGGAATGGCGGTGGAAGGTTCGACCATTGCGTTCATACTGAAGTCGTTCTCGATGATCATCAAATTTGGAGCGGTGCTGGGTCTAAGTTCGACGATGGTCGTACAGATCATGGGACAGCCGCGTATCTTCTACGCTATGGCTAAGGACGGGCTGCTTCCCGATTGGGCCGCCAAGATCCATCCGCGTTTTCGCACTCCGCACGTCACGACAATGATCACCGGTGCGATCGTCGCGATAATGGCAGCGCTTGTGCCGATCTCGATGCTCGGCCAGTTGGTGAGCATCGGGACTTTGTTCGCATTCGTTATCGTATCCATCGGCATCATCGTGCTGCGCAAAACAAAGCCCGATCTGCCGAGGCCTTTCAAGGTGCCGTTTTCGCCGGTAGTTCCCATCCTCGCCGCCCTAACAAGTCTATACCTTATGTACGGATTGCCGTGGGACACATGGATGCGGCTGATCATCTGGATGGCGATCGGCGTTGTTATCTATTTCGTTTACGGTAGGAAGCACAGCCATCTTCGGCCATCCGATCCTTGATCGGTCCCTAGATTATGCGGGCATGTTCTGCCTTATGAACCGCTTCGAGGCGAGAGTGTGCGTTCAACTTTTTGAGAATGTGCTGCAGGTGATTGTTTACCGTCGCCGTACTAATTCCCAATTTCTTGGCCACTGCCGCGGAGGTCGATCCTTCGGCGGTGAGTTTTAGGACCTCTATCTCTCGTTTTGTCAGATAAATACCTTGCGAGACAGACTTTCCCGTCGACATAAGAGCGGACGCCTGTTGGTCACTGACATTGGTCTCGTTCATGAGGAATTCGCGAACCGACAATTCGAGACGCTTTTGCAGATCGATCTGACGAAGAATATGTATCTTGTAAGGTGTATTCGGGCCTGATGAGCCTATGGAGATTAAAGATGTATTAAACCATTTCTTGCCGGCCGGAGTCTCAATAAACAGATCAAAATTTCTGACCGCCGACTCCGTGTTCGAGTGCTGCAATACGACACATTCG
>CAYTDJ010000546.1:0-2096 GCA_964436265.1 uncultured Chloracidobacterium sp.
ATCCACGAGAAGACCGGAACTGCGTGGAAGTTCTACGAAAAACTGAAGCGGGTGAATCCCGCAAAGTACATGTCGTCGTTTATTGGTTTTGCTCCGGCAGATGACCCGCAAGTAACCATAGCGGTCATCATCGACGAGCCGAAGATCGGTGGACGCGACGGTGGAATGGTCGCTGCCCCAGTTTTCAGCAAGATCGCTGAGGACATATTGCCGGAATTGAACATAAGGCCCGATCTTGCAACTGAGACTTTGGTGGCGGAGAACGACGAGGCTGCCCAAGAACCCACGGCAGACGATCTGTTTACTGGACTGGTCGGCGACGAGGTTGTTGTCGAAAAGAACATTGCGTCGGATACGCCGAAGGTCGAAAGATCAGAGGCAAAAAAACTGGTCGTTAGGCCCGAGAAAGCAGAGGAAGCGAAAAGAGCAAGTACTCCAGCGAAATTGACGCAGGTAAAGCCGGCTGCAGCTGATAGGCCAAGAGTAATAAGTAAACCGGAAAAGGGTCCGGAGGTGAAACGGAAGACTTGAAACTTGCCAAAGCGATTCAGCTAATGGGCGGAAATTCGCCCGGAATCGATCCCGCCTTGATGGAACGTGATGTCGTCTCTTTTGTTATCGACTCACGAGATGTAAAGGCGGGCGATGTCTTTTTTGCGCTTTCACAGCCTGAATACAGGAACAACGGGTTCAACGGCGATTTTGACGATGCGACGGTTTACGTCAGATCTTCTCTGGAAAAGGGAGCAGTGGCTGCAGTCGTTCGCCAGGATCGGTTTGAAGAATATCAAACAGAACTTGCATCGATCGAGGACAAGTTGATCTTCGTCGACGACGTCATCGTTGCTTTACAGGCCCTAGCCCACGCGGTTTACCTCGAATGGAACAGACCGGTCGTCGCGATCACCGGGAGTGCCGGAAAGACTACTGCTAAAGAACTGACGGCTCACGTACTCGAAGCGAGCGGACGCAAGGTTCTCAAGAATATAAAGAACTACAACAACGGACTCGGGCATCCACTGACGGTCTTAAATCTAGCGAAAGACGCATCGTTTGACATTGCAGTTCTCGAGATGGGGATGTCCACGCCCCAACATGAGATCGAGAGACTGTGTAGGATCACCCCTCCCGACATCTCGGTCGTCTTGAATGTCCTTCCCGTTCACATTGAGCATCTAGGAACGATCGAGCGAATTAAGCAGGCGAAAGCCGAGATCGTCGAAGGAATGAAAGTCGGCGGCATAGCTGTATTGAATGCGGATGATCATCGAGTAGCGGAAATGTCTGCCCTGAGCCGAGGAAGTGCTGTTACCTTCGGGATAGACAATCAGGCCGATGTGATGGCTCGCGACATAGATTTTGAAGGATTTGGAACGACGTCATTTGCATTGATAACGAAAGTTGGTGAGGAACGGGTTTCGTTTCCACTAAACGGACGCCACAACATCATGAACTCCCTTGCAGCTGCTGCCGTAGGATATTCGCTTGGAATGTCGGTGGAACAGATCGGCCGAGCACTTGCTTCGGTAGAGTCGCCTCCGCAGCGAGGCGAGATATTGCGGTTTGCCGCAGGCTTCACGGTCATCAACGATTCGTATAATTCGAATCCGGACGCTTTGCTCTCGATGGTGCAGACTTTGGTAGAGGGATCCGAAGGTGCAAAGCGCCGTGTCGTCGTTGCGGGTGAGATGCTCGAACTTGGGGATGACGCTCAGCGGTTGCATATCGAAACGGGCGAGAAGATCGCAGCGAATGATGTCGATATTTTGATCGGGGTGCGAGGACTTGGCCGGCAACTTATTGACGGGGCAAAAGAGGCAGGGTTGAAGAATGCCATTTTCGCCGAAGATTCTGACGCGGCGGGAAGACTGTTAGTGGACGAGATCAAACAAGGTGACGTAGTTTTGGTGAAGGGCTCGCGTGGGGTGCGAACGGAAAAGGTGATCGAGCAATTGCTGGACAAATTTGAATTGGAGGATAAAACGGCGGCGGCGAATTAGGTGCAAACCTGAGCCAGCGATCCATATATGCTCTACTACTTCCTTTACCAGCTTATCTTTCGACAGTACGGTGCCGCTAGCGAATCGTACTTTTAC
>CAYTDJ010000547.1:0-2090 GCA_964436265.1 uncultured Chloracidobacterium sp.
TGAAACTCAACGACCTTTCCGAGAAGCAGCTTTGAAAGATGGTCTTTGACGACATCGAAGAGCTGTTGCTCCCGCTCGGGCACTTCGATATTTTGAAGCACGGCCTTAATACGGCCGGTATTCGTCTCGAGAACAACGGTCCTTCCGTCAACGACCTCGACAACCTTACCGGGCATTCGGCTTTGCGCGCTGAGTCCCGTAATCAGGAACAAGACAAATATCGCAGCTTTGAGGAGTGATCGTTTCATTGTTATCGTGCCATTCGCGACTCGAGGTCGTATTCGCGCAGTCTGCGATAGAGTGTTGATGCCGATATGCCTAAGAGTTCCGCGGTCTTACCTCGATGCCAACCTGTTTTTTCAAGGGCGGTTAGGATCTGCTGGCGTTCAACGTCTCGAAGATTTGTCGGAGTTAAGTTCTGGAACGAACTATGCCCGTTTGAATTGGGTGAATTGTAGCTCACAGAAACTGTCGTGTTTTCCCGTCTATATACGACTTCGGGCGGCAGCTCTTTTATCGTGACCCGACCGTTGTCTGAAAGGAGCATCGCGCGTTCAAGACAGTTGCGAAGCTGGCGGACGTTGCCTGACCAGGAATATTCACGCAGCGTGTCAAGCACCTGTTGCGTCAGCTGCGGTGCATTTGGTCCAGAGATCTTTTGCATGAGATGGCGGGCCAAGGGCTCGATATCTTCGCGGCGTTCACGTAGCGGGGCAATATTCACTTCGAAACTGTTGATGCGATAGAGGAGGTCAGCGCGAAATACTCCGTCATAAACGGCCTGCTGTGTATTTCGGTTTGTTGCGGCGAGAACGCGGACATCGACCTCGACCTTCTTCACGCCTCCGACACGGAAAAAACTGCGTGTCTCAAGGGCGCGAAGCAGTTTCGATTGAAGGGGCGACGGCATTTCCATGATCTCGTCAAGGAAAAGGGTCCCGCCGTCGGCCAGTTCGAAAAGGCCCAATTTACGCGTTCTCGCACCTGAGAATGCGCCGGCCTCATGTCCAAATAGTTCAGATTCAAGAAGCGTGTCCTGCAATGCCGCACAGTTCAGGTCGATGAACGGCTTGTCCTTTCGAGGGCTGAGTCGATGGATCGCCTGGGCGATCAGTTCCTTGCCGGTTCCCGATTCGCCTGTTATAAGCACCGAAGTATCTGAGGGTGCCACACGTCGAACAAGTCGAAGCACCTCCTTCATTTGTGCCGATTCCGCTACGATCTCCGGAAGGCCGCCGCTAACACGCTCGATCTGGGCACGCAGGCGCTGATTATCGACCTTCAAACGATATTTTTCGGCGGCAGCGGTGACCAACGCCGAGAGTTCCGCGATGCGATACGGCTTTGTGAGGTAGTCGTACGCACCCAGTTTCATAGCTTCGATGGCGGTTTCGACAGAACCTTGCCCGGTCAGCATTATGACCTCAGGCGGATTCTGTCCTTTTTCCTTTAATCGTCGCAGGAGTTCGATCCCGTCCAAACGGGGCATGTTTATGTCGCATAGAACCACGTCGAAGTCTTCGGATTCGAGCTTTACCCACGCGTCTTCACCATCTTCGGCTGTATCGACGTTATGGTCTTGTCTCGAAAGTTCTTTCTGAACTACGAGCCTGAGGTTCTTTTCATCATCTACTACGAGGAGTTTTGCCATAGGTATGCAGGGAGCAATTTGAGGATTTGGCCAATGTGTGGGGCAACTGATGTGGAGATATTTAATCGTTTACGGGGAGAAGTATTGTGAAGGTCGTACCTTTTCCGATATTAGAACGGACACTTAGCCGGCCAGAGTGGTCGGTAATTATTCCGTAGCAAACTGCGAGACCGAGACCGGTCCCTTTGCCGACCTCTTTGGTGGTAAAGAACGGTTCGAATATCTTTGACATGTCTTCGGCTGGAATACCTACACCGGTATCTTCGATCTCGATCGCCACACTGTTGTGCTGCGGGTACGTGCGAAACCGAAGCGATCCGCCGTCCGGCATTGCATCGATAGCGTTTGTCGCAAGTGCGATAACTGCCTGCTGTACCTGGCCGCCATCAGCATTGACGAGAGGAGTGTTTTCGGCGATGTCGAGCTCGATCTTTATATT
>CAYTDJ010000548.1:0-2089 GCA_964436265.1 uncultured Chloracidobacterium sp.
ATTCTAAACTTTGTGCGTCCATACCGCCGTTCGCACCGGCCGAGAGTTCTTCAAGCTGCCGCCTTTCCTCTTCATTGAGTCCGGACATTGCCTGATCGCACAACAGATCGCGGAGTTTTTCATCCATATTGTTTGTCATACGGACACCTCCTTTCTGCCAGCGGCCTCTCCCAAACCAAGTATCTCCCTAACCTGAATTATCCCTCGCCGTGCATGGGTCTTTACCGTCCCAAGCGGCAATCCTGTCGCGTCCGCTATCTCCTGATGTGATAGTCCATGTACTATCGACAACTGCAGGACCTGTCGCTGTTCCGGACGCAGTTGATCGAGAGCCTTTGCGGCTTCTCTTGCTTCGACGTTCGTCTGCAACACCTTATCGTCACGCGTTGATGGTTCGGCAAGTATCTCGTCAAGCGAATCTGCCGAGATCCGCCGCTGTACGTGACGGATACGGTCGATCAGACGACGGCGAGCGATCATCGCAACAAAGGTTGTTTCCGATGCTTGCGCCGGGTCGAATCGCTCGGCGTTCTTCCATACGTCAAGGAAGATCTCCTGTACGGCATCCTCGGCGTCCTCGGTATTTCGAAGCATTCTTCGGGCAAGCGACCAAACCAGCCCGCCGTAGGATTTTATGCAATCCTGCACCGCCGACTGATCTCCGTCTGCAATTCTTTGTAGGATAGTTTGAGACACAAATCTACAGTTATCTGTACTCAGTAAACTACCTGAATCCGTTCGAAATTTCCACTCCCCGCCGGTCGATTTAGCGTCGGCCGCGTAAAAGTTTCGCGTCAGAACTGAAGCCGCTGCTAGGCCGGGCATCTTTCATCCTCCGCTTATTGATTCGCGAAATTGGCGTTTGTGGATTTAAACGAAGATCAGCGTTTACCGATAAATCGCGAGATAAGATAAACAACGAAAAGACTGATGCTGGTCGCCGCGGAAATAAGACAGAACTGGCAAAACGATTTGATTACAAATCCCTGCAGATAGATCAGCCACGCAGAGACGGCAGCCATAAAAAAGGTCTGGATACCAAAAAGCGTCCACATCATTCGATTTCCGTACACGGTCAGAATAGAAAGTGAGAACGCAAGGAAATATGCAAGCGCTCCGAATGCTGCGATCGGAACGCCGCCGACCTCGGCATACGAGCTCGTCAAGACGGTCTCGCAGCCGCCCGTAAGCCCGCAAGGAACCGGTACAGCCGTGAAATGATGAACCGTGAGATATACCGCATCGCCAAGCCCAATGAGCGCCAGTATCGAAGCAACGACCGGCAATTTAGGAATGCCGGCCGTCTCGTCGTCTAAGATGACCTCGGTTTCGCTCATTTTGCGGAATTGGCGTTGGCGTTGGCCGCCGGAGCAGCATTCGCCAAATTAGCGGCAGCCGCGGCTTTGGTCACCGTTTCGATCTCGGTTTCTATCAACTGCTTCATCGTCGGCACGTTCACGTCGGAAAACGGTATCAGACGGCCGTTGATATATACAGATGGCGTCGAGCTGACGCCTACACCGCGGGCACGCTGCATATCCAGGTCAACGCGTCCCTTTGCTGCGACGCTTGCCGAATCGGCCTCCCATTTCGCGACGTCGAGCCCGATCTTCTGCGCGTAGCTCTTCCAAAGATTTCGGTAATCAGTACTGTTTGCCCACACCTGTTGGTTTGCCATGATCTGGTCCATCATTGCCCAGAATTTCGGCCCGCCCTGCATTCCGGCTGCCTCGACCACGGCAGCTGCGTCATAAGACTTATCATGTATCGGCAGCGGATAATGCCGGAAGATGAAACGCACATTGTTGTTCCCGGCAAAGGTGGATTGCAGGTCTTTCATTACCGGGTGAGCGGCCGCACATGAAGGGCATTGAAAATCTGCGAATTCCTCGATCGTCACCTTGGCGTCAGGCGCGCCGAGCATGTTTATCCCAAGTGCGGCTCCCGCAGGCGCGTTGGCCGGAACGGTCGACGGCCGGTTCGCATTCGACGGGCGGCCATTGCTTGCCGCGTTATTTGCCGCGGGCGATTTCGACGTACTGTAAAGCATGTAAAATCCGACGACTGCCGCTACAAGTACCAAGCCGAT
>CAYTDJ010000549.1:0-2084 GCA_964436265.1 uncultured Chloracidobacterium sp.
CACTTTAACCTGCTCTGATTTGGGTGTAGTGCCTTTGCCGTTGCATAACGAACACGGGGTTCGCCTGCGGCCGGTTCCGGCGCAGTCCACACAATCTTGGGCAAACTGCAGCCTTCCGCCGGCCTTCATCACCTGCCCGGTACCTTTGCACGTAGTACAGGCGACAACCGGTCCGCCGGTATCACCCGCACCCTGGCATCGCGAACACTGTTCACTTCGGTTTACGGTAATGTTCGTCGTAAGGCCGCTGAATGATTCCTCAAAACTCAAGGCAAGCGGTATCTCTATGTCGCGCCCTTTCTTGGGCATCGCCCGTGGAGGCTCCGGCTGTGCACGTGTTCCCGTTCCGCCGCCGCCAAATAGATCCGAAAATATATCCCGGAAACTGGAGCTGCCGCCGGTTCCCGAAGTTCCGGAAAAATCAAATCCTGAAAAGTCGAAACCCGGTGCCCCGCTTGCCCCTGCCCGGGCACCAGCGCCAAATGGCGCGTCAGGATCAAGGTTCTCGTTGAAATAGCCAAACTTGTCGAAGACCTTTCTCTTCTTATCATCCGAAAGCACGTCGTATGCTTCCTGGACCTCTTTGAATTTATCCTCGGCGGCCTTGTCGTTCGGATTTACGTCAGGGTGATATTTGCGCGCCAAGCGACGGTAGGCTTTCTTTATCTCGTCTGCCTTGGCGTCCTTTTTCACGCCGAGAATTTGGTAATAGTCTTTCTTCGCCATGTTGGGTCAGCGACAAGTTTAGAGGGACTTGGGAAGAGAGGCAAATCTCGTCCCTCGTCCCTCTAGGTCTGTCACGAATCGTTACTTCTTTTCGTCTTCGACATCAACGTATTCGGCATCTATGACGTCGCCTTCATCTGAAGACGCCGCCGTACTGCCGTCGCCGCTTGCCGATGCGGACGATGCCTGTTCGGCTGATGGTTCGCTGCCTGCCGCGGCGCCGGCCTGGCTGTAGAGAGCCTCGGCCAACTTATGCGACGCGGACTGCAGACGTTCGAACGCATTGTTCATCGCGTCCGTATCGTCGCCGCTGAGAGCGGACTTTGAATCGCTGATGGCGGTCTCGATCTCGGTCGCAGTTGCGGCATCGACCTTGTCCTTGTTTTCCGAAAAGCTCTTTTCGACGCTGTACACCAAACCATCCAAACGGTTTCTGGCCTCGATCGTCGATTTACGCTTTTCATCTTCGCCCGCGTGCGATTCGGCGTCCTTCATCATCTTGTCGATCTCTTCCTTCGAAAGACCCGACGAAGCGGTGATGGTGATCTTTTGCTCGCGGCCGGTGCCAACGTCCTTTGCAGAGACGTTGACGATACCGTTCGCGTCGATATCAAAGGTCACCTCGACCTGCGGAACGCCGCGTGGTGCGGGCGGAATACCTACAAGGTGAAACTTGCCAAGGGTCTTGTTGTCGCCGGCCATCGGACGTTCACCCTGCAGGACGTGCACCTCGACGCTTGTCTGATTGTCAGACGCGGTCGAAAAGATCTCCGATTTACGGGTCGGGATCGTCGTGTTACGCGGGATCATCTGCGTCATAACGCCGCCGAGCGTCTCGATGCCGAGCGTAAGCGGTGTAACATCCAGAAGCAGGATGTCCGTTTTCTCGCCGCCGAGAACGCCCGCCTGTACAGCCGCGCCAAGCGCAACGACCTCGTCCGGGTTTACCGATTTATTCGGCTCTTTGCCGAAAAAGTCCTTGACCATTTCCTGGACCTTCGGGATGCGGGTCGAACCGCCGACAAGGACGATCTCTTCGATGTCTTTCGGGGTCAGGCCCGCGTCTTTGATGGCCTGCTCAACAGGCGGCATCAGCTTTTTGAGCACCGGTTCGATCAAAGCTTCGAACTTCGCACGGGTAAGCTTCATTACGAGATGTTTGGGGCCAGAGGCATCCGCCGTGATGAACGGCAGGTTGATCTCGGTCTCCATCGCGGATGAAAGCTCGACCTTTGCTTTTTCAGCCGATTCCTTCAGACGCTGAAGGGCCATCTTGTCGTTGTGGAGATCGATGCCCTGATCTTTCTTGAATTCGTCGATGATCCAGCCGACGAGCACTTCATCGACGTCATCTCCGC
>CAYTDJ010000550.1:0-2076 GCA_964436265.1 uncultured Chloracidobacterium sp.
CGCCGCAGTGGTCGGAGTGCAGATGCGTGTTGACCACCTGCCGCAGCGGCCGCGGTCGTAATGTTCAGGATCAGGTCACCCGATTGGAAATCGGGGTCGATCCTCTCATATTCAGCCCATAACGCAGCCTTTGCGGCTTCGTCAGGAGCAGAACCATTTACGTGCAGCACGCCGTCGCCTTCGCTTAGTTCATAGGTCGTCCCGTTGCTGTTAGCAAGTTCGAGAAGTGTCTGATATTTCTCTTGTAATGACATAATTCCTCCTTTTTCGACCTATTTGTTCAGATTGTTGATGACCTTCTTCGGCTTTGCCTCGTTGGCGACCATCATAACCTCGGCAACCTTTGCCTTGTCAACGGTACCGCTCAACGTAACTTCACCATCCTTGACCGCAACGGTCACACCGGTGATGTTCTTCTTCTTGAGGTTTTCGTTGATCGTACCTTCAAGCATCTTGTCCGGTGACGGAGGTTCAGGTGTCGGAAGCGGCTTGGTCTTTAGGCCAGCGCCATCCACTGACTTGATACCCTCGACCGATTTGGCGGCAGCTTCGGCCTTATTCTTGACTGTTATGTCGGCAACCTCGCCGGTCAACGTCGCCACGCCATCTTTCACGGCCACAGTGACACCAGTGATCTTTTCAGCCGCAAACTTATCATTGACAGCTTTCGTAAGATCGGCATCGCTCTTTCCGCAGCCGATCATGAAAAGAGCAACTGCCAATGTAAGAAATGTTAATAGCTTAACTCTCATTTTCCCTCCTGATTGATTGTTACTACTAGACGTCTTATCGAATCAGACAGACGCGAAAAAACACAGACATCCGTCATGAAACCCAGATCCAACATTTCGTGGACATAAAAACTGGAACCGTAAATCAATCTTGATTTATTACGGCACAATTTTCAATAGGAAACTAGGTTTCGGTCAGAAAAATATCTCGTCAGCGATCTGACGAGCGATCTCAAATGAGGTGAATTCTGGCCGAATAATGAAATGCCAATCCGCGAGGCAATAAACTGACTGCCTTTGATCGAATAATGCACGCGCAGCTTCCTTATTTTTGGCGAGCGGGCGTTCTTTCCTGGATTTAGAGATGTTTGCCCAGCAGTGTTCAAACGTGGATTCGAGCCATACGGTTACCAGCCCATATCGGTTAATTAGTTCTCGATTGCGCTCGAGCGTCCATGTTCCTCCTCCAAGTGACAAGATCCTCGCATTCGTCGTCTTGAGCACAATTTCGAGATTCCTTGTCTCAAGATCCCTATAGGCAGGCTCTCCGTCTCGTGTGAGGATCTCCGGAATGACCCTGCCCTCGGTCCTTTCGATATAGGCATCCAGATCAACACGGTCGCATTTGAGAATGGACGAAAGGTGGCGAGCGACGCTGGATTTGCCAACACCCATGAAACCCGTAAGAGCTATTCGTTTTTCGCCTTTCATGGACCTATCGTTCAATTGACGAGTCAAGAACCCCGAAAAAGTCAGGAAACGAAACTGCGGCGCACTCGGCACCTTCGATCACGGTCTCGCCGTTAGCAAAGAGCCCCGCGACCGCAAATGCCATCGCTATCCTATGGTCTCCGAATGAATCGATCGTCGAACCGACCAGGTCTGACTTTCCGACTCTAAGGCCATCATCAAACTCCTCGACGTCGGCGCCCATTCGCCTAAGGTTCTCGACAACCGAGGCGATCCTGTCTGATTCCTTTACTCGCAGCTCACCTGCGTCGCGGATCTCGATGCCGCCGTCGACCTGCGTGCCGAATACAGCGAGTATCGGCACTTCATCTATCAGATTCGCGACTATTTCGCCAATGACCATGTTCCCCGAGGACGGCGATAATCGCGGCTTGCCTCTAACGATCAGTGTTCCGAAGGGCTCGCCGCCGGATTCCCTCTGGTCCCGGATCTCGATGTCGGCACCGAATCGGCAGAGAACATCGATGATCCCTGTCCGCGTGGGATTTATCCCAACATTGGGAAGTTCCAATTCAGAACCATCGAGACACGCTGCCCCGGCCAAGAAGAACGCGGCGGAAGATGCTCGGGGGTTCCGTTCCGAGCAGGAGGATGC
>CAYTDJ010000551.1:0-2066 GCA_964436265.1 uncultured Chloracidobacterium sp.
CGGTCGTTTAAAGTTATCTTGGTGTTTGACGGCCGAAATTTGACGAGGAGTTCGTCCACAACGAACGGCGAATCAGGTCTCTGCGCAAGCGACGAAGCAGCCAATACTGCGATAATGCAGCACGCCGACGCAAATACACCCGGGATCGAACGAAGAGACACTAGCACTATTCGATTATATTCCCTCGAAACGATCAAGATAAACTACTTTGCTGGAAATAGTAGAGATTTGGTGGGGCGGCTAGTGGGATTCGAACCCACGACATCCTGAACCACAATCAGGCGCTCTAACCGCTGAACTATAGCCGCCACGCGTGTCAATAGAATTATGATTTGAGATCTCGGTTTTGTAAACCCTTGATCTCAACATCATCATATTGAAAAATTGGTTTCGCCCCCGGCAGGACTCGAACCTGCGACCCACAGCTTAGCGTACCCCACTTGGTTTCCCAAGCCTCGTTCTGTTTACCAAAACAAGTTGAGAGTCTGGACTATATCTTAGACATTTCAGTCTGAGTGCGTATAGTCTCTACGGAACCCTTGTAAAATCGTCAGCAAAGTTGATTCCCTTTGACTGATTATTCTTCGAAGCGCTGATCCGAATCGTAAAGTAGGTACCGATTTCCTTTGGACTAATGTAATAACACTGATCAGTATCAGGACAATAGACGCAAAAAAGATCAACCTGACTTTTGTCGATCGGTTGCCCATGTGAACCATTTCGATCGGCCCACCAAGTCTCAGTTCTAATTTGAACCGACCCTTTGACGGCCTTACGATATTTGACCTGCAGTCTTAGAAAACGATTTCCGTCGTAAGCTACAAGATCAAATGGTGCGTGCTCGGTTGTCGGGTACAAAACTACAAAACCCTTTTCAACGAGATCACAATGGGCTTTTGCAACTCCTAAGTCGCCCTTGTTCTTTGTGTGATGAATTTTCACGCGAAAAATAGTTTGCGACTCCTTGGTTTCCTCGGTGTTGTCATAGGAACTCGAGAGTTCCCTTAGAGATCCACCGATACAGCACTCTCCACTGTACAGGTTTTTATTCCCTGCACAGGCTCCTATTGAAGGCTGTTGCTCTATCCAACTGAGCTACGGGAGCATGTCAAAAAGCAAATAGAGATACTAGCGACTGAGATCAGGTAAGTCAACGTTTATCAGGCGGCCGCGCTTTTATTTTCGTTGACCTTGCCAACCATAAGGTCGAACACTTCGGTAAGGTCCAGTTCGCTTGTGTCGATCACCACCGCGTCTTCTGCGATCGTCAGCGGAGAATCAGAACGCGATACGTCGCGGGCATCGCGATCGTTTATTTCGGCGAGCGTCTGCTCGTAAGTGCTGGTGCGGCCCTTGGCCCTGTCTTCTTCGAAACGCCGGCGAGCACGTGCTTCGGGCTTTGCGGTCAGGAAGAACTTGATATCGGCATTTGGGAACACGACGGTCCCTATGTCACGTCCCTCAAGAACGCAGCCTTTTGGGCTCTCTTCGCCGAGGCGTCGCTGCAGGTCGACCATCGTCTTCCGTACGTCGGAAATGGTGGAAACAACCGACGCTGCCTGGGCGATCTCGAGCGTTCGGATCTTGTCAGTGACATCCTCGGTGTTCAAAAAGACCTTTAAGGAATCAGGCTCACCCTTAAGTTCGATCCGAGTTTCTCGGGCAACGCTTGAAACACGTGCCGGGTCGTCAAGTGATGAGCCGTCATTGACCGACGCCAGCGCGACCGCGCGGTACATAGCTCCGGTATCGAGATAAAGAAGGCCGAACTTCCTGGCGAGCATTTTGCCGAGGGTAGATTTTCCGGCGCCCGAAGGCCCATCGATCGCTATGATCATCGATGTCTATTCTAGCGAAAATCACGCGATTGTCATTTTGCAGGGTTCATTTGCGAAAGACCTTAACGGCACGATCGGGGTAATCGGTAATGATGCCGTCAAGGTCAAACGCCTTCATTTTTTCGAGGTCGGCGATCTCGTTTACCGTCCAAGGGACAAGTTTGATGCCTTTCTCGCGGCAGAACTTAACCGTAGCTTCGTCAACAAGCGAAAAGTGCGGACTGTACG
>CAYTDJ010000552.1:0-2057 GCA_964436265.1 uncultured Chloracidobacterium sp.
GGGACGTATTTTAACGTCGAGCAAGGACTGCGTTCCTGGCTTCTTGGTTTCATCTTCTGGGGCGGAATTACGATCGGCGGAATTGGCATCACGATGCTCCAATATCTGACCGGCGGAGCGTGGGGCGTTGTGATAAGACGATTTGTCGAAGCGGCTTCCCGGGTTTTGCCCGTAGTTTTCATCATGTGGCTGGTGCTTGCCTGGGGAACCTATTCGCATAACCTATACGAATGGTCTCATTTACCTCCAGACGACTTTACTATGATCCAGCGCGGAGCATATCAGACGCCGATCTGGTGGATCATACGTGGGATCATCTACTTTGTTCTGTTTGGCGTGATGGTCTATTTGCTCAATGACTGGTCCGCTAAGCAGGACAGATCAGCCGACCATGAAGAAGCGGCAAAGTGGTTAGGAAAGGCGACTGCGTTCTCCGGCCCGACGATGGTCATTTACGTGATTGCGATCACGCTGGCCACTGTAGATTGGGTTATGTCGCTCGATCCGCATTGGTTTTCAACCATCTGGGGGTTGCTGTTTGTTGCTGGCTGGGCATTGAGCACTTTTTGCTTCTCGATCCTGATGTTCGCATTGCTGGGCGGGAAGAAGCCAATGGATCACGTCCTCGGCAAACGTCATTTCCACGACATCGGAAAACTCATTCTGGCCCTGGTGATGGTGTGGGCGTACTTCAACTTCTCTCAGCTGTTGATCATTTATTCGGGCAATATCCCAGAAGAGACAGGTTGGTACCTTACACGAATGACGACGGGCTGGTTTACGGTAGGGATGATCCTGGTCTTGTTCCATTTTGCGTTCCCGTACCTTTTCCTTCTCAAACAGGATTGGAAAAAGAACATCAAGATGCTGGCGTCGATATCCCTTTTCATCTTGTTCATGAGATTGGTGGACATGTTCTTCCTGATCAGTCCTAATCCTAGGATCGCGACCCATGGCGAGAGTCTCATACTTTCTGAGAGTTTCAGCTGGCTGGATATCGCCGGGCCGGTCGCCATCGGCGGCATTTGGCTCTGGTATTACTTTGGCCAGTTGATGAAGAGACCGCTCGTGCCTGTAATGGATCCGTTCCTCGAAAAGGCGATCGAACATGGACACGGACATTGATCCGAGTAGTTTAAGAGTAAGATTATGAGTTCTGGGAAAAACAACAACTCGGCGGCCTTCGACAAGGCTTACGAAGAGAATGAGATAGGGGTTAAAGGGATCGCCTATTTCGGGATCGGCCTGTTCATACTCATCGTAATTACGTTTGGATTGATGTGGCTGTTGATGGGAGTTTTGGAAGACCGTGCGAAAGAGACCAAGTCTTCAGACAACCCAATGGCAATGAGTGATAAAGAAAGGCTTCCGGCGGAACCTCGGCTTCAGGCAGCACCTGGGTTCGGTGTTGATGGCCCGGATGGCCGTGTAAACCTTGAGCTTAGGGCTCCTCAGTCCGAGTATTGGGAGCTTGAAAAGCAGTGGAAAAAAGAATGGGCTGAGGGTATGAAAGACTCAAAGACCGGAGCCGTTATGTCCATGCCGATCGAAAAAGCGAAAGAGTTCGTCCTTGCGCAAGGGTTAAAGTCAAAGACCGGGCCGGAAGCCGAAAAGCTCTTCACCGAATCAAAGCTAAGATTTTCCGACGCTAGTGCCGGACGTGTTGCAACAGACAGGAAACGATAATGAAGTTTAATTATGGAACAAAAAACCTGAGAGCGGCCATCGTGATCGTCGCGGCGGCGGTTGGAATTTGTTCCGAAGCCGTGGGACAGAAGAGCGAGCACTATAATTCGCCGCTTTACTCGCCTAAATACTATGATCCGTCACAGGGGACTTCGAACGGTTTGCCGGAAGCTCTTCAGAAAGTAGGAATAGAACAAAAACTAGGTGAATCGCTTCCGCTCGACGCGGAATTCAAGGATGAAGACGGTAAATCGGTAAAACTAGGGGACTATTTTGCAAAGGGTCGTCCCGTGGTGCTGGCGTTGGTCTATTTTGAATGTCCGATGCTTTGTAACCAGGTACTGAATGGGATGACCGGTTCGATGAAAGGG
>CAYTDJ010000553.1:0-2057 GCA_964436265.1 uncultured Chloracidobacterium sp.
CCCCCACCGCTCCTTTATACACCGTTGAGTCCTGCGGAAACGGGCACGGACAGCCGCGATGAACTCTTGAATGAACAAGCCCGGGTTTCATCTAACCCCTGGGACGGGCAGCCATCGAGAGAGGCCCGATTCCGCGACCTACTCAAGCTTCGCGTTCCCCAATTTGAGGTACATGACCTCTCTCCCATTTTGGATTCCATGCGAAACATCAAGTCGAAACGGGAAATCGAAATGATCCGTCAAGCTACCGAAGTCGCCGGTTTGGCGATCATCGAAGCGATGCGTTCGACCGAGCCGGGAGTTTATGAGTACCAGCTCGATGCGGCCGCGAAATATATATTCTATTCGCACGGTGCCCGCGGGGACGGTTACGCATCGATCATCGGCGGTGGCTCGAATGCATACTTGGGTCATTATTTCCGGAAAACGGACAAATTGAAGGACGGCGACCTTCTGCTGATGGATTACGCACCCGACATTCGTTATTACACCAGCGATGTAACGCGAATGTGGCCTGTCAACGGTAAATATACGGTCGGTCAACGAGCACTCACCAATTTCATCCTTGCATACCGCGACGCTTTGCTCAGGCATATTCGGCCCGGCGTAACTTCGGACTACGTGCTCGATTCGGCCGCCAGAGATATGGAACAGTATTTGGTTGGCAAGACATTCGAGAAACCGGCCCATTTAAACGCCGTGCGCGAAGGTTTGAAGTTTCGCGGCCATTTTCAACATCCGGTCGGTATGGCGGTCCACGATGTAGGATTGGTTCGCGGGGTGAGGCTTGAACCCGGGATGGTCTTCACTATTGATCCGATGATCTGGATCCATGAAGAAAAACTGTATATTCGTATCGAAGACGTTGTCGTCGTTACGGCCGACGGAGCTGAAAATCTAAGTGCGTTTGTTCCGTCGACGGTCGAAGATATAGAGCGAACGATGACGGAAAACGGGGTCCTCCAGTTACGGCCCCCAACCCCGCTTCCGTTAAAGAAATAGCTTTCAAAACAGGTCATATAACGCAATTTATGAGAATAGTATTCCGGATCGCGGCGGTCAGCATGGCTCTCGCTGTCGTGATGACAACTTATGCCGCATCACTCTTCGATACTTACCCAAAGAATCCGAACATTGATGTAATTAATTACGTGTTCAAGCTCGAGTTGTCTGACAACACCGATGAGATCGTTGGTGAGGCGTCTGTCGATGTGAGGTTTTGGGCTGACGGCATTCAGGAACTGAGGCTCGATTTGACCAATGCCGGTTCTTTTTCAAATGGCAGAGGAATGAGCGTCAGCCGTGTAGTAGCCGATGGAAAGCCCGTTGAGTATCGCCACGAAAATAACGTACTGATCATCAAATTGCCCGCGCCTTCCAGATCGAACCGACGCGATAAGTTTACGATCTTTTACAAAGGCGTTCCCGCTTCGGGGCTAAAGATCGCCAATAATAAATACGGCGATCGCACCTTTTTTAGTGATAATTGGCCGGACAAGGGGCGAAATTGGCTGCCTACGGTCGACCATCCTTCGGATAAGGCAATGTGCGAATTTATTGTTACGGCTCCAAGCCATTATCAAGTTGTCTCAAACGGATTAAAGGTCGAGGAGACCGATCTGCCTGGCAACAAACGGCTGACCCATTGGAAGCAATCCGTACCGATCGCGTCATGGCTATATGTGCTCGGGGTCGCACGATTTGCCGTTCAATACGTTGACGATTTTGACGGAAAGTCGATCCAGACATGGGTTTATTATCAAGACCGCGACAAGGGATTCTATGATTTCGATTTCGTTACCAAGAAAGCCCTTGCGTTCTACAATGACGCGGTCGGCCCTTACTCTTACGAAAAGCTCGCGAATATCCAGTCGAATAGCGTCAGCGGCGGGATGGAAGCCGCTTCGGCAATTCTTTATAGCGAAAATTCTGTTGTGGGCGACAGAAACGTTCGTTGGCGAAACGTCATTATTCACGAGATCGCACACCAGTGGTTCGGCAACTCCGTTACCGAAAAAGACTGGGACGAAGTCTGGCTAAGCGAGGGTTTCGCGACG
>CAYTDJ010000554.1:0-2056 GCA_964436265.1 uncultured Chloracidobacterium sp.
AGGATAAAAAGGATGTTGTTAATTCGGTCCGAGCCATCCTGTTTATCCTGTTCATCCCGTTTATTACCCCTTTGCTAATCTGATGCCCGTGAACTGCCAACGCAGATGCGGATGGAAAAAGTTGCGGTAGGTTGGACGGCCGTGGCCCTCGGGCGTAGCTATCGATGCGCCGCGCAGGACCATCTGGTTCATCATGAACTTGCCATTGTATTCACCGACGGCTCCGTCTGGTTTCTTAAAGCCTGGATACGGCAAATATGCAGAATTGGTCCATTCCCAGCGTGGTCCCCAGTCGAATTTAGTATTCGCCGCTTCCCATTCGAACTCAGTCGGAAGCCGCACGCCGCTCCATTCTGCAAACGCCGCTGCCTCATACAACGAAACGTGACAAACGGGTGCATCCATTGGCAACCTTCGCAACCCACCGAGGGTATAGTGAAGCCATTCGCCATCGCGATTAAGCCAATAAAGCGGAGCCCTAATGCCCTCACGGTTTACCCAGTCCCAGCCTTCTGCGTGCCACAGTCTGTGTTCTCGGTATCCGCCACTTTCGACAAATTCGACGTATTCTGAATTCGTGACAAGGCGATCGCATATTTGGAATTCGTTAAGGTGGACCTGATGGCGGGCAAGCTCATTGTCAAAACAAAAGCCATCGCCGTCATATCCGATCTCATAAATGCCGGCCTCCATTTCAATGAAGCGACCAGTGCCCGAAAGTTCAGTCTCCTCGGGTGCATAGCCTTCGCGATAAGCAGGAAAAAGCGGATTTATGCTGAGCGTGAACTTCAGATCGGTAAGAAACAATTCCTGATGCTGTTGTTCGTGATTCAGTCCAAGGATGACAAGGTCATCAAACTCCGGCGTGCGGGAGGCGGATCGCGGAGTATCGGTCAACAATTCACTCATCTGGCAGTCAATATAGTGCCTGTATTCGAAGACTCGCTTAACCGTTGGACGACTAAGGTCGCCGCGATGGTCGCGGAGGGTACGGTCACCGACGGTGTTGTAGTAACTGTTAAATAAAAATGCGAAATTCGGATCGAACACCTGATAGTTCGGGACGAATTTCTTGAGGATCATTTCCTCAAAGAACCACGTTGTGTGCGCGATGTTCCATTTTGGCGGCGAAACGTCAATGGTCGGCTGCGGAATATAATCCTCGATCTCAAGAGGCTCACAGAGAGATTCTGTTTGGGCACGTACCCTCTTATAGAACTCGAGCAGACTCTCAGGTTCTGCCTGTTGAGATATAACCGCCTGCATTTGCCTATTAGAACAAATAAATTATGAAAGAAAAAGACTTTTCGAAACGATTATTACGTCAAGCCAGCGGGTTATTCCGGCGTCTTGATCTTCAGCAGAGCTTCTTTGCAGATCTCGGCGAGATAGGGATCAGACGAGCTCCGGTGAGATTCGAGAACGCCAATTGCGGTTTTGTCACCAATAGCTCCGAGGGCAAATGCGGCCTCGCGTCGCGTATCGTCGGCTTCAACTTTGTTTCGAAGGACGCGAATGAGAGAGGCCGCCGCATCTGAGAATTCGGGATGCTCCCGAACCAAGTCATTTCCTTCGAGGATCCAGACCTTTGCCTGCAAAAAACTCTGCGGCGTTACTACATAAGTTTCGCCGGATCTCAAAGACTGAGCGATCGTCCCAATCGAACGTGCCGCCGAGCGTCTGAGGAACTCGGTTTCCTCTCGAGGGCGAACGTATAGCATCTGAATCAGGCTTGGAAGGGCCCTTGGATTGCGGCTTGTGCCGAGAGCGATCACAGCGGCGGTGCGCAATTCCGGATCGAGTTCGCGTTGAAGTAGCGTCATCAATGGAGCGGCGGCGTCGGGGTCCGAGATCAGCCCGAGTGCGTAGGACGTCTCCTTTCTTACAAAACGATCCTTGTCGTTCAAAAGCTCCGAAAGGACTGTTATCGCTTCGGGCTTCGGAAGAAATACCACTGAAGATGCGGCCGTCGCTCGAACGATCGGGTCAGAGTCTCTTAAAGCCAGCAAAGCAATGCGGGAAGCGGACTCCGATCTTAGGTTTCTGATCTGAAACA
>CAYTDJ010000555.1:0-2048 GCA_964436265.1 uncultured Chloracidobacterium sp.
AACTACAGTTGCACCCGGGATAATGCCGCTCGCGTCGGATACGTTCACCGTGAGGTTACCGGTATTCGACTGAGCAGCGATCGTAAAGGCGAATGCGCTAACAATCGCCAAAACGTAAAGCAATTTTTTCATAAAACACTCCTCAGGTTTGATCTTAGCCGTCGGGAGTCGGCCATTTTTCTAATTTTCAGATACGGTTAGGGTTTACGTCACTATTAAATAACGCAAATAGAGTGCCAGTGAAAATGCAGGCAAAGTACTTGTAAACTCAACTATTTAGTAAAGATTCGATAGCCGAAATTACAAACATTCGAATTTATTTACGAAATTTTGAATTTTTAGTGATTTTCGCGAGGAACGATGTTGTAGGACTTGATCTTTGAATTGAGGGTCGTGGCGTTTAGGCCGAGGAGTTGGGCGGCACGGGACTGATGGCCGGCCGTTTGGTCGAGAGCGCGACGAATAAGGTCTATTTCGAAGCGTTTTACTTCTTCGTAAAAGTTCACGCCGCGGGCGATATCGATCTCCGCCGACGTTCCCTCGCTGCGTTTGACCAGGTCAAAGGCGAGATTCGGATCGCGCACCTCCGGGCGAAGGCAATCGACGGTGATCTCGTCGGTCGCGGCGATGACGACCGCACGTTCGATCACATTTTCGAGTTCGCGAACGTTACCCGGATAGTAGTAATTTTCGAGAAGCGACAGCACCTCGGGAGAAAATGTTTCGGACACTGACCTGCCATTTTCTTCGTTATATTTTCGTACAAAATGCTGGGCAAGCGGCAAGATATCTTCCTTTCTCTGCCGAAGCGGCGGGAGTTCGATAGGCACGACGGAAAGCCTGAAATAAAGATCCTCACGGAAAGTTCCGGCCTTTACGGCTTCTTTGAGATCTACGTTCGTCGCGGCGATTATGCGTACATCGACCTTAGTCGGCGTCGTGTCTCCGATCGGAGTAAATTCCCTTTCCTGGATAACGCGGAGAAGCCGAACCTGCATTTCCGGCCGCAAATCCCCTATTTCGTCAAGGAATATCGAGCCTGAGTCAGCAACCTCGAAAAGGCCCTTCTTTGCCGCGACGGCTCCGGTAAATGCCCCCTTCGTGTGGCCGAACAATTCTGACTCGAGGAGTTCGGATGGAATGTTTGAGCAGTTTACCGCAACGAACGGATTATCGGCGCGGGGGCTGGCTTCGTGAATAGCCTTGGCGACAAGTTCCTTTCCGGTCCCGCTTTCGCCGGTTACCAGTACGGTCGAGCGCGCGGGAGCGACGCGATCGACAAGTCGAAAGATCTCTTCCATCCGTTCGGACCGGCCGATTATGGCATCTCGCTGAACAGATCGAGTCATGGCATGTCGAAGCGTCTGGCGTTCTTCCTCAGCCTTTCGTTTTTTGATGCCTTTGGCAACAAATGCAAGAATCTGTTCGTTCTGAAACGGCTTTCGGATAACGCCCTGAGCGCCTTTTTCCCAGGCAGAGATCGCCGTATCGAACGTGGCATATGCCGTTATCATCATGACAACGGCGTTCGGGTCTATTTTGAGGAGTTCCTCGAGCGCCGTCAGGCCGCCGATGCCGGGCATTGAGACGTCCATCAGGACCGCATCGTAAGGCTTTTGGGTGTAGAGTTCGAGAGCTTCTTCGCCGGTCTTAGCAAGATCGACCTTGTAGCCCGCGGTGGAGAGTATTGTCTCCAGCACGTCGCGCATTATCTCTTCGTCGTCGCAGATGAGGATCGAACCTTTTTTCGCCATAAGCAGAACTTCACATTATAGTCAGATAGGCCATGATTACGAAACGAACGTATTTTCTCGTGTTTCACCTGGCGAGACCGCGATAGTAGATCGCCGAAGCGGGATAACCAGAACACTCAGAGCTGAACAATGCTGTAAACTCTCTTCAGATGCCCGCTCGATATGACAGCTTCGCCAAAAACTACGACCGGTGCTTTGCACCGCTTGAGCGTATCGGCCTCGCCAAAATGCGGCAAGAAGCTATCTCGCTTCTGCCGGAAAACGCGCGTATCCTCGAGATCGGCTGCGGCGCCG